>NZ_MRCC01000026.1 GCF_001904655.1 Chroogloeocystis siderophila 5.2 s.c.1
AAAAGCCAGCACCCCTTTCATTGTCATTTTTCTATTATCAATGAATCAGCCCTGGGAGATGCAAGGGGGCGAAAAAGCTTGGTGCGACAATTTCTCAAATTCCCCCACAGTGGAGAATTTAAAGGGCATTCGCCAAAATCTCCTACACACCTATTCCTTATTCGCAACAGGTGCAGCATAGCGTTTAAGGACAACTGTTTCACCGTAGCTAAGAAGTCTTTCGATTGTCGCCAGACGATTTTCCCAGACTTTAGCTTGATAAGGATTTTCGAGAGCGTAGGGTCGCATCCAACTTCTGAATTGTAACTGGAAATGAGTTAATGCGGCTCTAGCAATGCTTAAGCGATGTAATGAAGGATCTGCGGCGAGTTGCTTTAAAGCATTTTCTAAATCGGTCACTTGAATGTTAAACAAAGAAAGCGAGCGCCCGCGTAATCGCAGCTGGTTATTTGCTGCGAGAAAGTTCCATTCTTGCTGCAAGCTATTGTAACGGGCTGCGGCGGTGTGGAACGGTTGGCGATAGGGTACTGGGGCTTGAAGATCACCTTGTGTCCGCTTAAATAGCGTTTGTAACTCATCACTTAGATTTTCAACGGCAAATAGCGAGTATCCACTTACTGGAAGATCTCTAGCAAGTTGAATTTGATCGACTGCGGCTGGTACTGGTAAATCAAGTAAGCGAATTCCTGGTAAGACAAGCGTCGAACCTAACTTATTTGATGTAATCCACGGTTGTGCGAGACGCCCAAAGCGATACGTATCCAACGCATAAGTCATTGGAACAATCACATCAACATCACCGCGACTTGCCCACACTTCCCAATGCTGTTGTAATTTTTGAATGCGCTCGTGTTCGGAAAGCGGAAACACCGCCGCCGATAAAATAATCTGAGGATGCTTGCGCCGCAAGTATTGCGAGACTTCAGCAACAAAACTATCAACTTGCTGCGTGCGAAATTGCGTCCACTTTTGCCATAAATCCGGTTGACGGGGTGAAATCTGGAGCGGATCAGCCCCAGTCAATTGCTGAAACTTTTGCCGTGCAACTTTACCATAACCATAAGTGCGTTCTGCCCCAGGATCTTGGAAGGGATAGCGAATGTAATCGAGTTGCAACCCATCGACTTGATAGCGGCTGACAATTTCTTCAAAAAGTCGTAATAAGTATTGTCGTACTTCCGGATTTGCGGGGTCTAAAAATGGCTTTCCTTGACCAGGAGGAAAAATATTCCCGCGATTATCGTAACTTGCCCAGTCAGGATTAGCGGCAATTAATGGTCCTGGATACTCTACTGGCAGATTAATGATTGTATTATGGCGTTGATTTCCTGCCGCAAACACCCACACCCAAGCGTGTAACTCCATATCACGCGCTTTGGCTAACTTGACTGCACTCGCAAGCGGGTCCCATCCTTGAATTAATGGATTTTGTTGAGGTGCAACCGTACTTGGGTAAATCGGATACCCTGCATTGACTGTTTCAAAAAAGACGGTATTGATGCCTGCGGCAGCTAATTGGTCAAAAATCTTTGCAAGTCCTTGTTCTGAACCTGCACGGACAATACTGCCGCGATCTAGCCACATTGCGCGAATTTCGGGTTGGGCGAGTGGGTGCTCGCTTGGATAATTTTGCCACAACATTTGCTGTGCTTTAAGCCATTGATTCCGCGCAGCGACATAGTCGCCTTGTTTCACCAGTTGTGGTAGGATTTTGGCGATCGCTTTTGCGTCGGCTAGTGCTGTTGCTGCGGCTTCAGATTCAACCCTAGTATTAGCTTTAGTACTGTTTCTCGCATTTGCGGCTAACTGCGCACTTTCAAACCTACCAATTAAATTTTGCAGTTCTTGTTGAAGTGCGATCGCTTCTATACTTGAGATGGGATTGTTTGAGTTGGGTGCTGTTGGTAATCCTCTAGGGGCAATGCGCTCGATGGCTTCTTCTTCACGATTGGCAGGTGGTGGCGCGATCGCTACGCGGGTTGGTGTAGCTGGCTTTGATGGTGAAGATACAGCAACTGCACTACCATTACAATTTTTTGGCGTTGTCGTTGGCGCATCTGATAAGGGAACATAGCGGCTGACTGCTGCGCGTAGCCAAGCACTATCCATTGCAACTGGTGCAGCATTATCAGTTCCCCACTGCCAACCTAGCACCGTCGAACGTTCGGTTGTCACAACGGCTGGAGGTGTATCCTTTGATTGCCAAATCGCCGCCGGTTTACTTGTCAAATTTGCGGGAATGACAACTCCACCGCGAATTGTCCCTGCAAGCCCTGGTTGGCGTACCCAGCTTTGCGTATTAATCCTTAATGGTTGCACTTGCGAAGGTTGATTCATCTCAAAACCCCAGTACGCGCCTAGTAGCGATCGCAGTAGTTGCCGTACGCCTGGTTGGCTTGTATTCCCCACAGGACCACTTGCAATCACCTTCCCGCCTCGGCTAATCCATTCTTCTAAGGCAATTGCTTGTGTTGGAGACAAAGTTGCAATATTAGGTAAAAATACCACAGGGGGATTACTGAAATCTGTTGCGTTCCTCACATTTTCTAGGTTTATAACACAATATGCAACTTTTGCTGCTTGCAATCGCTCGGTTATCCCCTGCCATTGCGTCGCATTTTCCTGGCTTCTCACCACTCCTAACACGCTTTTCTCTTGGGCTATTGCGGGTTTTTGTCCTACCAGGGGAGATACGGACGACACAAGGTAAGATGTCAGCGGTAGTAGGCAAAATAATTTGATGCGGATGTTTTTTAGACAATTATTAGCCCGTGGTGATGACTGTGAGGCTGTGAAAGATAGCTTTATAGACATTAGTGCGTACACATTTCGATGAGTTCTTCTACCCCCCGAATCGGTACTACGGGTGTTTTCAGTTTACTAGCTAATTCCGCAATCGTCATGTCATCTAAAAAACACGTATCCCCCTGTTTTAACATCATCGCAGGTAGTAATATTTTTTCGCCTAAATCTTTTCCCTGCAATCCTTGTAGTAAATCTTGTCCGGTAAGTAAACCAGTGACTGTGATGCTTTGTCCCCAATAATTGCTACATAAAGCAACCATATTTACCTGTAAATTTATGACTTGATTGAGTCGCTGTAAGATCGGTTGAAAAGCATGTTCAACAGCATTACCTACAACCCAAGTTACTTTTCTTGGGAAAGTCATTTTTGCTGGCAAATGTTGGGCGGCGATCGCAAACTGTTTCAAGAAAGCGCGGATCGAACCAACACCATTATCAATTTGAGGATAATCTTCGTAGTGCGACTCCGGCGGAAGTTCTTCTTGAGCGATTAAAAACCACTCATCGGCTAACCACGCAAATGTTGAACCAAATGAAGTGCGAAACTTCTCTTGCAGTGATCGCACAAGTGCGATCACTTCTTGCGCCTTGGCTCGATCTACAGAAATCAGTTCATCTTCTGCGGGGCGAAACCGCGTTAACCCCACAGGAACAACCGCAACAGAAGCAACAGCGGGTGTTTCTCCGTGATGAAAACGAGCTAAATCGAGTAGCGTTCGTTCGAGATGAATGCCATCATTAATTCCTGGACAGACGACAACTTGAGCGTGAATTTGTAACCGTCGTTGTTGAAACCACTCGATGTGCTGTAAAATTTGCCCTGCACGCGGATTTTTTAAGAGTCGAACTCGGACTTCTGGTTCAGTCGCATGAACAGAAACATAGAGAGGCGATAAACGTAACTGTTCAATACGTTCCCATTCTTTTGGCGGCAGATTTGTCAACGTTAAATACGAGCCGTATAAAAAGCTTAAACGGTAATCATCGTCTTTGAGATACAGACTTTGCCGTTTACCAGGCGGCTGCTGATCGATAAAGCAAAACGGACAGCGGTTATTACACTGAATCAGATTATCAAATAACGCCGTTTCAAACTCTAACCCCAAGTCTTCATCGTAGTCTTTTTCGATTTCAATTTGATGACTTTTGCCAGCAGCATCGAGAACTTCGAGTTCTAGCACTTCATCCGCACATAAAAATTGATAGTCAATTAAGTCACGCGGACGATTACCATTAATTGTGACAATCGCATCGCCTGGTTCAAAGCCAATTTCTGCGGCGATCGATTCAGGAAGAACTTTGGTAATTTTAGCAGGGCGAATAGCGTGACTCATAGACGAAGAAAGCAGGCTACTATGTGTTTTGTAGTAGTCCAGTGCTAATTGCAGTTAAGATTGCTATTCCAAATGCTAACCTATACACGACAAAAACCCAGGTGTTATGCGTTTGCAAAAACCGTAACAACCAGGCGATCGCCGCATAAGAAAACACCGCAGCAGAAATAATCCCAGCAATCAGCGGTAAAACTCCCGTATTGCCTAATCCTATCTCAATTGCACCTTTCAGTTCTACTAAGCCTGCTAAGGTAATTGCGGGAATACCTAATAAAAAAGAAAATCGAGCAGCAGGGGCGCGATCTAATCCGGTAAACAGTGCGGCTGTTAACGTTGAACCTGAACGCGAAACTCCAGGAATTAATGCCAACGCTTGAGCTAAACCTACTACAATACTGTCTTGCAGCTTAAGGCTATCTAAACCACGTTTGCGTCTTCCTACTTGTTCAGCAAGCCCCAGTAATAAAGATAGTCCAATCGATGTAAAGGCAATGACTTGCAAACTCCGCATAGGCGAGTTGTCGAAATCTGGAATTAAAAACTTGATGAGTAATCCAAAGAAAATGATCGGAATTGAGCCTAAAATAATTCCCAAGCCAAGGCGGAAGTCATAGGAACTATAGTTTTTAGTTGCGATCGCTTTAAATATTCCTGTCGTAATTTGCTTTAAGTCGCTCCAAAAATACCACAGTACTGCCCCAATGCTACCCAATTGAATAACTGCGGTATACGCAACGCCAGGATCGCCCCACCCTAAAACGACTGGTACAACTTTAAGATGTGCGGTACTACTGATTGGCAAGAACTCGGTTAACCCTTGTACCATACCGAGAACAATGCCTTGAAATATATCTATCTGAGGTACTGCAACTATCTCTGGATTCGGTTGGCTGAAAACTTGGCTTGGTAAAGTAGCAACTGCAAACGCAGCGATACCTGTGCTTGCGAGTTTAAACCAGCGCGGTAGGGATAATGCCATATTCCTGTTTCTATACCAATGTCTCGTACAGCATAGCGGCAAATATCGATCTGAGCTAGATCGAGCTAGTTGTCTTTAAGAAATTCTTACTTTAGCTGGATGCCTTCTCTTAAAGAGAGTAACTCACCTGATAACGTCACGAGCTAATCGCTCATCGCTCATCGCTAATTACTTTAATTTCAATTTAGATTATGATAAATATGCCCCCTAGGGGGATTAATGCTACGATAAACTTTAATAAGATTAAGTTAAGTAAAGAATCATAACAAATCATTGGTTAATCATACATTGTCCTCATATTCAGCTTCGCCCCCAGTTCCTACTGGAGAAAATGCGATTGTTCCCTTACCCGCAATTGGTTCGCGCCAAGCTTGGTTATTTTTTGCTGCGGCAGTTTTTTTAGTAACCGTACCAGTATTTATTGAAGCACCCCTTGTGCGATCGCTACCGAGTTTGAGTTTAGCGTTAACTGGTGGCTGGATGGCGCTTAGTTTATTTTTGATGTCACGCCCAGCAACGCATCATTGGGGCGATCTTTTATTCGGATTTAGCTGGAGTTGGTTAGCTGGTTCGTTGTATTGGGGTTGGCTGCGTTGGGAACCATTGTTGCATTTACCCGTAGAAGCGATCGCGCTACCATTTGCACTTTTTTGTATCTGGCGTAATTGGGGGCTAATAGGTAGCTGTTTTTACCTTGGTTCTTTATTTGGAACTGTAGTTACAGATATATACTTTTACTTAGTTGATTTAATTCCGCATTGGCGACAGTTAATGCAAGTCGAGCCAGCACTCGCCGCACCCATATTACAGAATGCTTTGGCGCAAGTTCATACATCGTGGGGACAACTGTGGGCGATTGTCTTAGCAAGTGTGCTACTCACAGTTGGAGTTTTACCTTTACGTAAGTTACAACTGCATTTATGGGCGTTTGGTGGTGCAGTCTTAAGTACAATCTTGGTAGATCTATTATTTTGGATAGCTGCATTAGCTGCGTGAAACTGAAGAAAGGCGAAGACGAAGAGGTAGAAGGTTTTGATATTCTAGAAGCTCCATGTGTCTTCATACTTTGAAGCTTCTAACTCATTTAAGACAATATATATCCCTAGAAATCGCTTTAACAATACTGTCTCAAAAGCCTACTCTCCTGCTTTATTTATGAGAACTCCATAAAAGCCTTCTGTTTTCTGAACTCTAATCCATCTTTCTGTTTCATGTTTGAGATTCAATTACCAAAATTTGCTTATCAATGCTATAAGTGATAGCTTCGGGATCAATAAAGCTATATATTAGTTTCAGAAAGCCTGCTGTGTGTTGATTTCAGATTGATGGAAAGAGGTAGAGAAATCGTGAAACGATTGATGCGTGTATTGGCAATTTTGTTTTTCGTCGTAGGGTGTCTGGGATGGCTTGGCGTACCGCAACAAGCAGTTGCGGCAAATTTGAGCAATGTCAGCCTGCATTCAGCAATTTTGGGGGTTGAGGTAGAATCAGCACCGCGAAACCGTGCTGATGACAAACTAGCTACGGACTTTGGTAAAAAAATTGATTTGAACAATACCAATGTAAGAGCATTTCAACGGTATCCAGGAATGTATCCTAATCTAGCCAAGAAAATCATCAAGAATGCTCCCTACGAAAATGTTGAGGATGTGTTAAATATTGAAGGATTGAGTGATCGCCAGAAAGAACTGTTACAAGCGAATCTGGACAAATTTACGGTAACTGAACCCGAAGCAGCTTTTGTCGAGGGCGATGATCGCGTTAACAATGGAATCTATCGATAACAGCTAAAACACATTTATCTGAACAACCCACTCCCAACGGAGTGGGCTATTTTTATATAAACAGGGTTGTACTTTAGCTAATTGCTCTCTAAATTACTTTCAAAGTTAAAATTTTATTGCCTTGTCTCAAATTAATCTTCAAACTCAATTTGATGTCATTGTCGTTGGTGCTGGTGCTGCGGGACTGTACACCACGCTATGTTTGCCAGAAAATCTGCAAGTTGGCTTAATTACCAAAGATACGGTATCGCTGTCGGCGAGTGATTGGGCGCAGGGGGGAATTGCGGCGGCAATCGCGCCGGATGATTCGCCACTACTTCACATTGAAGATACTCTGCACGCAGGTGCAGGGTTATGCGATCGCACCGCTGTAGAATTCATGGCAAAAATGGCACCGAGTTGCATCCAATCGCTCGTCAAACTGGGAGTTGCATTCGATCGCCGCGATCGCGAACTAGCTTTAACATTAGAAGCCGCGCATTCTCGCCGTCGCGTACTTCATGCTGCGGATACGACGGGTAGAGAAGTGACAACAACTCTCACGGCTCAAGTTCTACAACGCCAAAACATCCAAGTTATCCAGCAAGCTTATGCCTTAAATTTGTGGCTCGACGCGCAGCAACGCTGTCAAGGAATTTGCTTACTTTATCAAGATTGTATTACTTGGGTAAAAGCCAAAGCCGTTGTTCTCGCTACAGGCGGTGGGGGACAAGTTTTTGCGCAAACCACAAATCCGGCGATTAGTACCGGAGATGGAGTGGCGATCGCTTGGCGGGCGGGTGCTTTACTGCGAGACTTAGAATTTGTGCAATTTCATCCTACGGCTTTAACAAAAGCTGGCGCGCCACGCTTTTTGATTAGCGAAGCTGTACGCGGAGAAGGCGCGCACTTAATTGATGATCAAGGACACCGCTTTGCGTTTGACTACCATCCTGCGGGAGAATTAGCACCTAGAGATGTGGTAAGTCGTGCAATTTTCAATCACTTACAGCGTACTGCATCTGATCCGGCAACGGCTCATGTTTGGTTAGATTTACGTCCAATCCCAAAAGAGACTATTCTGCATCGTTTTCCTAATATTATTCAAGTGTGCCAGCGCTGGGGAATTGATCTATTTTCTGAACCCGTTCCGGTAGCTCCTGCGGCGCATTATTGGATGGGTGGAATCGTTACAGATTTACATAACCACACTTCGATTCCTGGATTGTATGCAGTTGGTGAAACTGCAAGTACCGGAGTACATGGCGCAAATCGTTTAGCGAGTAATTCTCTGCTAGAGTGTATTGTTTTTGGCGCGCAGATGGCGCATTTAAATGAGGAATTAGTTCCTTTGAGCAAGGATGATAGCTACATTCTGTCGAGTATTGATATTCCATTGTCTGAAGATGATTGGTTAACTCAACAACAAAAATTAACAACGTGGCGTCAGGAATTACCGCGTTTAGTATGGCAAGGTGCAGGAATTTGTCGTGAAGCAAGTAAATTAGAAGGGGCGATCGCGCAGATTGTCGCTTGGCAAGACGAACTTGCAGCTTTACCTTTGAGTCAGTTTGTACTTCATTTACCCCCAGCACAGACAGTTACCGTCGATTCACCTCTTGCTGAACAACAGTTGCGCTTATGGGGAGAAACGCGGAACTTACTTGATGTCGCTTATCTTATTCTCAAAAGTGCGTCTTTTCGTACCGAAAGCCGTGGGGGGCACTATCGTATAGATTACGCTCAAACCGACCCTAATTGGCAAGTTCACACGTTGGTACAACAGCATCAGTGGTGGCAATCTGAAAGAGTGGAAGAGTAAATTTTACTTCTTTGACAGCTACCTAGTACCAGAACCTTGAGTACTTTTAGGCGCACCTTTTCGCGGCGGAATAAAACGAGAAGTTGAATTTGTGTTGACATTCGTCGCTGGCGATTCCAAATCAGCAGCTAAGACAATCGTCACATCAGCAATACTATATTCAGGAGCATTTGTGTTAAAAAAAATACTTATTAGCTTCTGTGTTTCTATGAAGTTAAACAGTTGTACCCCGACAACAAAAGTGACAATAGTTGTAAGTTTGAAATAAATTGCCATAGATGCTGCTGGAGCGCTATATATTTCAGTATTTCATATTCCTTTGTTTTTTACGTACATTTACGTAACACACATAGTTAATTTACACAAGCTTAGAAAAGCCTGGCGTGTCATCAGTAAATTCACTAGAAGACACTCATAGCAGGAGTTATACCATTTCACTGTAAATTTGCTACAAATGGGTAGCACAGGTGCAGGGGAACCAGTTGCGTGCGGAGGTGTCCTCCGTTGAGGCGCAGGCTCCTGAAGCTGGCTATTTGTAGTAGTAACTTCAGAAATGGTATTAGATGCACAAGGCGGGTATAGTCTAGTGTGCGCAGGCACACTTTGATTGCATAGCCGCGACTTCAGTCGCAGGACTTCTAGTGCAAAGGAACAGCCTCAGCAAACTGGTAGCAATTCTTACCAATTCGCTTAGCTTGGTACATTGCCAAATCAGCTTGTTTTACTATCGTTTCTTGGACTGTGCCATTGTTCGGATAAATGCTAATGCCGATGCTGGCAGTAATAGATATGGTGTGTCCGTTAAGATGGAATTCTTGTGACAGCATTGTTAAAATTTTTTCCGCAACAGTAGCAGCATCATCTGCTTTGGCGATTCCTGGAAGAATAACCGTAAATTCGTCACCGCCAAGTCGAGACACAATGTCGCTACCACGCAAACAAAGTGTTAATCGTTGTGCAACTGTCACCAGTAGGCGATCGCCGCTATCGTGTCCGAGAGTATCATTAACTTGCTTGAATCCATCCAAGTCGATAAACAACAACGCTAGTGATAATTTATTATTTTCTGCCCAGGCAAGCGACTGATTGAGGTGGTCGTAAAATAACTTGCGGTTGGGTAAACCTGTGAGTGAGTCGTGATAAGCAAGATAACGCAAACGGTCTTGCGAATGTTGTAATTCAGTGTTTGAGCGCAAAAGTTCAGCAGCGGTGCGCTTGAGTTCCTCTTCAATTCGCTTACGTTCTGTAATGTCGCGCATCACTCCCACTAAAAATAAATTACCCGCCGCGTCTTTGTGCAGTGATTTTTTAGTCGCAACAAGATGCGTAATGCCTCTAGAATCCGTTACTTCTTCTTCGTTTTCAATCGCATTGCCACTGACGAAAACAATATCATCCTGTTGCCAAGAAATATCGGCTTGATGTTGCGGGAGAAATTGATAGTCTGACTTTTCGAGTAACTCCTCCAGTGGATAGCCAATAAATTGACAAAATGCGTCGTTTAAAACGATCCACTGATGCTGTTGGTTTTTGACAAAAACAGGATCGGGAATTGTATTAATCACTTCCTGCAAAAATTCTTTTGATCGCTGTAGCCCTTCTTGTTGATAGGCGATGTGGCTGGCGATCGCTACCGCACAGCCAGCAATACCCAAGAGTGGCGGAACAACAGGTAGCCACCAACCAGCAGTAAAAGCGATGTATGTACTACCAACAACTAGCGCAGTGGCGATCACAAGACTTACAATCAACTGAGTTGGTTTACGCAAACGCCAACTCAGCGACGCACCAACAAAAGTCCATGCAAATATCCACAAACTTTCAGTCAATTTTGACCAAACTTGAATCACTGGACGTCCAATAAGTGCCGCATCGATGATTTGGCTGATAAAATTAGCATGAAGTTCTACACCCGCGATTGGTTGTGCTGCTGGTGTGAGGAAACTGCTGCTGTAAGGAGTGAAGAAAAAGTCTTTGAGACTAGGTGCAGTAGAACCGATCAAAACGATGCGATCGCGAAACCATTCGGCTGGTACTTTATTCGTTAAGACATCTGTAAGCGATACCATGCGAAAGCTTGCTTGCGGGTGGCGAAAATTAGAGATGATCTGATAACCACCATCATCAGCGTGCGCGTAACCACCGTCATTGCGCTTGAAGCATGGAAACACACTTTTTCCAAGTCGTAGATAGTTGGGATTTTGTGATGGTTGAGGAGCAATTCCTTGCGATGCCAAATAGCTTAAAGCGAGTTTGAGCGCAAAACTTTCATGCGTTTTATCGTCTGCCGTCCAATAGAGTAAACTACGGCGTACTTTCCCATCAGCATCTAAAATCACATTATTAAACCCTACGCGATCTTGTTGATTCAAAATCGGTGGGGGTAACACTGCTGGACTAAACTGATCTTCGAGTTTTTCAATACCAATTAAGTTGGGAAGCGATTTGTAGGTTTGTTGCAGTTGTTCGTGTCCAGGTTCTACGGGTAAATCTCGGTAAAGATCTAACCCAATAACGCGGGGTTGGTAACGGTGTAATTGCTGCAATAGCTGCGCAATAATGGTGTCTGGTAACGGCCACTTTCCGATAGATTGCAGATCAGCTTCTTCAATGGCAACGATCGCAATTCGTTCGTCTGTAGGTTCAGGTGGGCGTATACGAAAAAATTGATCGAGGGCTGCCCATTCTAAAGATTGGATAACCCCAAAGTAACGTAATAATAAGATACAACTAGTAACACTGAGCGCAGTTAGCCATACTCGCCGACGATTGCGTGTGCGTAATTGTTCTCTAAATAATCGTTTTTTCGTTCCTTTACTACCGTCTCCAATTATACCCATGCTTGACGATACCCAACCTTCCCTACTGCTAGATTGCCCAAGCAAGGTTAGGAATTATTCAATAGCAACAATTTTTGTAGAAATCAAAGGTCAGAGGTCAGTTAACAGTGAAGAGAGTGTGGGAAAACTTTGTCAACTGTCAACTGATCCCTGACTCTTACGAGGGAGAGTACTGAAAATTGCGTGGACCTGTGTAGCCAGAAAGTTCTGCTAACTCTTCTAAAGACCTTAAACCAGGATACAACTGACCCTTGATTTCCCAGGTTGGGAAGCTTTGAATACCTGCGGCTTGACAAAGATCGGGACGCGCGTTTTGACCATCCGCAGCACACTCGATGTGATTAATTTCGGCGTAGGCTTGTTGTCCAAACAACTGCTTTTGTTCGTGGCAATGCGGACACCACCAAGCGACAAATTCTCTCGCACCAATTTGATTTAAGTGACGTGCTAAAGCTATTTCAGCTTCTCCAGAAGTCGTTGTAATTTGCCAACCCACACCAGGCGTTGGCGCTGTTGTTGGGCTTAAACTTGTACTGGTTTGTCCTGGTGTTGTTGCGGTTGGTTGATTGACTCTCGCGTAGATACCGAGAGTTCCAATGAGGGTAATCATACCGACAACGATCGCTATAAAGAAAATTTGCCCGATATCGTCCCACGCCCGACCAATAATCGTGAGGACTAAAAGGCTAACTGAGAAAATTGCTGAGGCAATACAGTAAATACAAGTCGCTTGAATTTGCGAAAAGAGCAAATACATCAAGTAACCACTGAAGACGGTCATGGCGATCGCACCAGCCAACAGTAGCAACCAGGTCCAATTTTCTACTTGCGAACGCAGTTCTTTTTTGCGTCCTGGGTTGATTGCCAAAGGTGCCAAAGCAAACGCGCTCATGCTGGCGTAAGCTAAGAAACCAAACAAAGCTAACGGTAAGCCGAACACTGTGGCATAAGGGCTAGAAAGAACGAGATCGCAGTTTCCCGCAGGACAAGCCGTGGAACTTTGGGTAAATTTTACGATCGTTAAGTATGCGGTAGTCAGTGCGCCTAGCAACGCGATCGCTGCGATTAGCGGACGTGACCATCGATGTATCCAAGGAGTAGATCGTCGGCGACTCATGGCTAGTGACTAGTGGCTAATGGCAATATGTCAATACTTAAGACTTTTTTATTGCCTAAGTTTTATTTTGACAAGTTCAAGGTAGCATTCTATGGCAAACGATGACTAACTCCGCACCCCCGATTCTTGATCTTTGATCCCCATCGGATCGCCCACCTTTAACGTTTGTAGTTTACTACTGCGTGCAGCTTCGACAAATTGGCTAACGCGAATCGGATCGATTGTTTGCTCGCGGCGACCGTGCCGTTTCAGGGATGAGGAGACGATCACACCGTCTGCGGCTTGCATTAATGTCGAAATATTTTCCCAGTTCGCACCGCTGCCAATCAGAACTGGCGTATCATAAGCTGCTGCTTTGGCAAGTTCTAAATCTTGTAAATCGGGTGGGCTACCTGTTGCCCACCCTGACAAAATGACGGCATCGGCTAAACCCCGCTCGATCGTATCTTGTACAGCCACAGTAAGATTTGGCGAACTCAACGGTCGTGCGTGTTTGACAAGCACATCCGCAAAAATTCGGACATCGCTGCCAATTTCGCGACGATAGCGCAATAGTTGGTGCGCTTGCCCTTCGATTAATCCTTGATCTGTTGCCATCACGCCCGTGAGAACGTTGACGCGAATGAATTGGGCTTTAACAACCGTGGCGATCGCTAAGGCGCTATGCGCGTCGTTCCGCAGGACATTCACGCCAAGCGGAATTGTAACTAACTGCATTAGCCGCTGAATGACTACGGTCATCGCACTGACTACTGCTGGATCTACTTGATTTTTCGTAAATGGCGCGTCAAAAAAATTTTCAACGATAATACCATCAACGCCGCCACTCGCCAGCGCTGTTGCCTCTTGTTCGGCACGGTCAATCACGGCTTTAAGGTTATTACCCCAACCTGGTGCGGTGGGCAACGGTAGTAAATGAACTACGCCGATAATTGGGTTGGGAGTTTTAAATAGCTGCTTTAAGTCCACTTTTTCTCCACTACAGACGCTTCAGCTTCAGCGCGGTTAAAATAAGCAACTTAAATCGTACACGCAGCGATGACATAATTTATCCTTTGCTGGAGTTAGCAGCACAGTATTCATAAGATATGTTAAGATATAAACTAGGTGAAACGGAGTTTGCCACTCTAACATCAAGCTAGGTAACAAACATTATTGTTCCTACGATGAAAACACTGCATCGGGCAAGAAGGGTAGCTTAATACCAGTTTAACAATTGGTATTTCTCTAAGTTTAAAGTTAAGAAATTTAAACGAAATCTCTTTTTATCCTCTAAGCCCAGCAATGAAAACGGCATCAATATCCATTGTTAGCGCTGGTGGAGTAAGCTGACGACCTGTGTTTGTAAAGCAGTAAAATCCGCTGGCGATAATTTCGACTGCAAAACACAAGCGACTTACTGTATGGGTGATAAGCCAACAATTGCGATTTCTCATTTGGGCTGCGAGAAAAACCGAATCGATACGGAACACATGCTAGGGCTTTTAGTTCAAGCTGGCTATGGTGTAGATACAAATGAAGAACTAGCAGATTATGTCATCGTTAATACCTGTAGCTTTATTCAAGCGGCGCGGGAAGAATCTGTACGAACTTTGGTAGAACTAGCAGACGCGGGAAAAAAGATTGTAATCGCGGGGTGTATGGCGCAACACTTTCAGCAGGAACTCTTAGAAGAGTTACCCGAAGCAGTAGCAGTGGTAGGAACAGGAGACTATCACAAAATTGTTAATGTAATTCATCGGGTTGAAGCAGGAGAACGCGTTCAAGAAGTAACTGCTGAACCAACGTATATTGCGGATGAGACGACACCACGCTATCGGACAACGACAGAGGGTGTTGCGTATCTGCGCGTTGCGGAAGGATGTGATTATCGCTGTGCGTTTTGCATTATTCCACATCTGCGAGGAAATCAGCGATCGCGCTCGATTGAATCGATTGTGGTAGAAGCCGAACAACTTGCAGCGCAAGGCGTGCAGGAAATTATCTTAATTTCGCAGATTACGACAAATTACGGTGTCGATCTTTATGGAGAACCGCGATTAGCCGAACTGCTGCAAGCATTAGGGAAAGTTGGTATTCCCTGGATTCGGATGCACTATGCCTATCCTACAGGACTGACACCAAAAGTCATTGAGGCAATTCAAGCAACGCCGAATGTTTTACCTTATTTAGATTTACCATTACAGCACTCACACCCAGAAATTCTGCGCGCGATGAATCGTCCTTGGCAAGGGCGCGTCAACGACGGAATTATCGAACATATCAAGCAAGCAATTCCGCAGGCGGTGCTACGAACAACCTTTATCGTTGGATTTCCTGGAGAGAGGGAAGAACACTTTGAGCATCTACTACAATTTGTTCAGCGTCATGAATTCGACCATGTAGGAGTATTTACATTTTCTCCAGAGGAAGGAACTCCAGCCTACAGCCTGCCAAATCAGTTATCGCAAGAAGTCATGGAAACCCGACGCGACGCGGTAATGGAAATTCAGCAGCCGATTTCGTTGCGTAAGAATCAGCAAGAAGTCGGCAAAGTTGTGGAAGTGCTGATCGAGCAAGAAAATCCAGAAACTGGAGACCTTGTGGGACGTTCTGCCCGATTTTCTCCGGAAGTTGATGGTTTAGTTTATGTTCAGGGTGCAGCGCGGCTAGGTTCTCTGGTACCAGTCAAGATTACCGATGCCGATATTTACGACCTTTATGGTCATGTCGTTAACAACTAGTTAATGGCGCGTTGATTGCAAGTGAAACACAGTACATATTAGGAGATTAGATGAATTTTTCCTTTGAAAGCTTGGGTCTTTCAGAAGCACGTATTCAACATTTAGAAAAAATTGGATTTACAGCAGCGACAAATATTCAAGCGCAAGCAATTCCTCACTTACTTGCAGGGCGCGATGTTGTCGGACAATCGCAAACTGGTACCGGAAAAACAGCCGCATTTTCATTGCCAATTTTAGAGCGCATCGACCCAAATCAAAGATCGGTGCAAGCTTTAATTTTGACACCCACACGCGAGTTAGCGGTACAGGTAAAAGAAGCGATTTCTAGCTTTATCGGCGAGCAAAATATCCGTGTAGTAGCAATTTATGGCGGACAATCGATTGACCGACAAATGCTACAACTCAAGCGTGGCGTGCAAATTGTTGTTGGTACGCCAGGGCGGGTGATTGATTTGATTGATCGCGGTAGCTTGCAGCTAAATCAAATTAATTGGATGGTATTAGACGAAGCCGATGAAATGCTCAGCATGGGCTTTATTGATGATGTAGAGAAAATTTTACAGACTGCACCGAGCGAACGGCAAACAGCTTTATTCTCTGCCACAATGCCACCGTCGATTCGTCAATTAGTGACAAAGTTTTTGCGATCGCCCGTAACAGTGACAGTCGAACAGCCAAAAGCAGCACCAACACGCATCAATCAAGTTGCGTACTTAGTTCCCCGCCATTGGACAAAAGCACGCGCCTTACAACCGATTTTGGCGCTGGAAGATCCTGAATCTGCTTTAATCTTTGTGCGCACTCGAAAAACGGCGGCTGAACTTACAAATCAACTACAAGCAGCAGGTTACAGCGTAGACGAATATCACGGCGATTTAACGCAGCAAGCACGCGAAAGACTGTTAATGCGTTTTCGGAACAAGCAAGTACGCTGGGTGATTGCGACTGATATCGCGGCGCGTGGCTTAGATGTCGAAGATTTGACGCACGTCATCAACTATGACTTACCTGATAGTGTCGAAACTTATGTCCACCGCATCGGGCGAACTGGGCGTGCAGGTAAAGAAGGAACCGCGATTTCGTTGGTACAACCGTTTGAACGACGCAAACAGCAATTGATTGAGCGTCACGTTCGTCAAAGTTGGAAAGTCATTTCTATTCCAACGCGAGCGCAGATTGAAGCACGTCATTTAGAAAAACTGCAAGGTCAAGTACAAGAGGTTCTATCAGGAGAACGTTTAGCTTCGTTCTTACCCATTGTGCGCGATTTAAGCAACGAATACGACGTCCACGCGATCGCTGCTGCTGCATTACAGATGGCGTATGATTCAACTCGTCCCGCTTGGATGCAGTCAGAAGCCGCAACAATCGAACCCGATAAACCATCGACACCGAAACCGATTTTGCGTTCAGCGCGATCGCAGTCTGTATCGAAAAATAGCTAAATTCTAATAAATTCCAGGAATTAGCTTTTTAACGCGTTGACAATAGTCTGGATAATCTGGATACTTCTGGGTTAGCCAGGCTTCTTCTTTTCTAGCCTTAGCATCAAAAAAAGCAAATAAAATTACGCTTCCTACTAAGTGCGACAAACTGAGCGCGAATACAGTCCAACTCAGTGCAGCTAAGATGACACCACTGTAGAGTGGATGGCGCACGATATGATAAACGCCAGTTTGCACTAATTGTCCTTCGTTTTTAGGGTATGGCAGCGGAGTCAGATTACTACCTAGATCCCTTAAGCCTTTAAGAAGAAAAATAGTAGCAACTAATCCTAATCCAAAGGCTACAGCCCATACGAAGTATATTAAATTACTAGATTTGTTAATTATGGCAGGTTGGTAAACAGGTAACCCCAAGAAGCTCAATATCAAAAAAACTTGGGCAAGTACCCAATATTCGCCTCGTTGGTTGTTACGCCATCCTACACGCGTGAAGCCCCAATCAGTTAAAAGTTTCATCGTTAGAGAGTTTATAGGGAAAGCAGTCGTCTTTCCCTATGCTACTCGGCTCATCGCCAAGAACGACTTGCTAAATCTAGTTGTGTGAATTCATCTTCACTTAGTTTCCAGCCTAAAGCACCAGCATTTTGTTTGACTTGTGCGGCTGTTTTTGCACCAGCAATGGGGATAACATTACCTTGAGCGATTAACCAGTTGAGTGCGACTTGCGCAGGCGTGCGATCGCGTTTTGCCCCGATTTCTCGCAGTAAAGATAACAACGGTTCTATTTTCCGCAAACCATCATTGCTAAAACGGGGATCAATTCGCCGCGCACCAGTAGGAGTTTCAGAATTGTCGGCTGAGTATTTACCTGTTAGTAAGCCCTGTGCTAATGGGCTATACGCTAAAATTGTCACGCCCAATTCGCGTGCTGTATCGAGGATACCATTCGTTTCAATTTGCCGCGTAATTAGCGAGTAACGGACTTGATTCACTGCTAAACGTACGCCGCGCTTAGCTAATAAATTATGGGCTTCGCGCATTTGTTCGGCGGAATAGTTGCTGACACCGATCGCCTCAATTCTGCCGCGTTGCACTTCATCGGCTAAGGTGTTCATCAAGGTTTCTTGACTGAGCAAGAAGGTAAAAGGCCAATGTACTTGATAGAGTGTGACTTTGGTTAATTGCAGGCGTTTTAAACTATCGGTTAACGCATCCGATACAGATTGACCTGTAAATCGCCAAGGAAAAGGACCAAATTTAGTTGCAATCTGGACGGGTTGCGTTGTCTGCTGCATGAACTGTGCTAAAAATTCTTCAGACTGCCCAAATCCGTAAATTTCGGCAGTATCAAAGAACGTGGTTCCTGCTTCTACAGCAGCGTTGAATGCTTCGCGTAGTTGATTTGCATCGTAGTCGCTACCGTAACTCCAGAACAGTTTGTCGCCCCAAGCCCACGTACCAATACACAAAGGTGTAACTGCAGGACCATCTTGTCCTAATCTAATTGTTTCCACTTATGACTACCACTTCTTTACACTTCTTTATATTCTTCTAGTGTATCGTTGTGGATTGGGTAGGTACGACCAGTCAAAATGATAATTTCAGTCGCGTTTTGCGTAAGGTTTGTATTTGAAAATGAAGTAGTGATGCGATCACTTTTGAGCATCTAAAATCTAATTCCGGTTTAAGTCATTATGGTAAACAAGGCTTCGTTGAAGCAGATTTCTCCTAAAATTAATCTTCTAACAATGTTCCGACTGGGCTTATTTCAGATGGGATTAGGCATTATGTCGATCCTGACGCTGGGAGTACTCAACCGGATCATGATCAAAGAATTAGCGATTCCCGCAACTTTGGTAGCAGGGACAATTGCCATGCATCAGTTTGTTGCACCTGCAAGATTATGGTTTGGTCAGTTGTCGGATGCAAAAACGATTGGTGGAACGCACCGTACTGGTTATGTGTGGATTGGCGCAGCGTTATTTGCGATCGCGTCTTTTTTAGCCGTACAAGTAACATGGCTGTTAGGAAACAGCGTTCACTCGCAAGGTTGGACATTGACAACTTACAGCTTGATTGCACTGCTAGGAGGCATTTTTGCGCTGTACGGGTTAGCACTGAGTTCGAGTTCGACTCCTTTCGCCGCATTGCTTGTAGACGTTTCGGATGAAGACAATCGCTCTAAACTTGTTGGTATTGTATGGTCAATGTTGATGGTAGGGATCGTGATTGGCGCGATCGTCAGTGGAAGATTACTTCCTGCGCCTACAACTTGCCAAGACGCAGTTGTGAACTCAATCTATAGCAATCCGCAAAGTCTAGCGTTGCTCCAAAATTCGATTAACCGCTTGTTTATTCTGCTACCTGCGGTTGTGTTTGGATTGGCAGTGTTCTCAACTTTTGGTGTAGAAAAGAAATATTCGCGTTACACATCGCGTTCGATGATCGCCAACCGCGAAGACAAAATTACGCTTTCTCAGGCATTAAAAGTATTAACCGCTAGCCGTCAAACAGGTTTGTTTTTCACGTTCTTGCTCGTCATGACGGTTAGCTTATTTATGCAAGAAGCGGTGATGGAACCTTATGGCGGTGAAGTCTTTGCGATGTGTGTTTCAGAAACGACGCGGTTAAACGCGTTTTGGGGAACGGGAACGCTTTTAGGCATTAGCAGTACAGGGTTTTTGATTGTACCGCGTATTGGCAAGCAAAAAACTGCGCTCTTAGGCTGTTTGACAGTTGCGTTCTCGTTATCATTAGTTGTACTATCGGGTTTTAGTGCGAATCCACAGATGTTGCAAGGAGCTTTATTATTATTTGGTTTAGCTTCTGGCGTCACAACCACAGGCGCAATTAGTTTGATGCTCGACTTAACCGCAGCAGAAACCGCAGGAACTTTTATCGGTGCGTGGGGATTAGCACAAGCGATCGCACGGGCGGTAGCAACTGTTACGGGTGGTGCAGTCCTCGATATTGGCAGACAAATATTTAGCGATCGCGTCCTGGCTTACGGCTTAGTATTTACAGTGCAAGCATTTGGAATGCTTTTGGCAATTTGGTTTCTCAACCGCGTTGATGTGGCAGAATTTCGTTCAAACGCTAAAAACGCGATCGCTTCGATACTGGAGAATGAATTAGATTGAATACAGATTTTTGGACATCAATTCTTGACTTTGCGCAAACGACAACCCAACAGGTTGGAACGCAACTTCTCAAAGATTTTGGACACGTACAAGCGTCACAAAAAGCCGATGGCAGTTTGGTGACACAATCAGATAAATGGGCAGATCAAGCTTTACGCGAGGCGATCGCAACTCATTTCCCCGAACACGGGATTTTAAGTGAAGAGGGCGATCAAACTTTTCCTGGTAGCGAGTGGTGTTGGGTTATCGATCCTCTCGATGGTACGACGAATTTTACCAGAGGAATTCCACTATGGGCAATTTCGTTAGGTCTACTCTACCAAGGAACTCCTGTTTTTGGCTGCATTTATCTACCACCACTTAATCAAGTTTTTCATGGCTTTTTTCCAGGAGAATCTCAACTAAAAATGCCGTCTGGGGCTTTTTTAAATCATAGTCCGATCCACAGCAGTAACGATGCTCCTGGTTCTAACCACTTTTTTAGCTTATGCGCGCGCAGTACTTCAGTAATTCAACCAGGTTTCCCTTGTAAAATTCGGATGCTCGGCGTGGCTAGCTATAATTTCCTTACCGTCGCCGCCGGAACGACGCTAGGTGCAGTTGAAGCAACGCCTAAAGTGTGGGATCTTGCTGGGGCTTGGGTTATCGTTAAAGCGGCTGGTGGCGCTTGGGTATCACTGCATTCGCAACCTTTGTTTCCGCTACTACCTGGTAAAGATTATGGCGATCGCTCTTTTCCCACTTTAGTTGTCAGCCATGCGGAATTAGTGCCAGTTTTTCGACCTTATATGCAGAAGATTGCACAATGAAGTTTTGAATGAATCGTATTGATAATTTATATAGCTATAGTCAACAGAGTTACGCTATTATATAACGATCCTAAATCATTCGTGAGACTCTCTCTTTTCTCTGCGTTACGCCAGTTGCTATAACGGGGAGTACCCCCGAGGGCGCATTGTCTCCTCTGTGTCTGGAATGGTAGCCTACGGCATGCCGCTCTGCGTCTACGTCCCCAAAAAAATCTGACAACTCAAATAGGATTGCTATAGAAGCTTGTATTGACTTCTCTAAGGAGAGGTTACACCTGACCCCTGCCATACACTCGGCGCAACAGTAAATATCTACTTTTGAGTTGAAAATTGTTGTTTTATCTGGTAGTGTTATTTTGTATTTATAATTACTATCTTTAGCAATCCAAAAAAATAGAAAAATTCCCATTATTAAGAATATACTAATATAAAAATTCTCTATTTATCACGCTTAATCACAAAATCTGCGATGCGATGATTTGAATTTATCTGTTCTTCTGGGGGACTTAGCAGTACAGAATGTTGAGTAAGTTTGTGTACGCGACGCGCCACACGATTAGGAATACCATGACCGTAAATAATGTGTCCTTGTCCTGCTAAGACAACGATTTGATAATTGGGTTGAGATTGGTGAAACAGCGTAATTTTTTCTGCCATTGTTTCATCCCACAAAACTTGAGCAAGGAAGAAGTTTTCAAAATCCGAACTTGAACCGTGTCCAGCTTGTTGATGTTGCTCGAAGGCGTTAAGAATCATTTGACGATACTCAACGTTGTCTGTGCGAATCTCTGTAGCGGGCGGAATGAATTGTTTTTGTTGGGGTGTCAGGCTAGCTAATCCTTCACGGGCGACTTGGCGCGTAACTTCCGAGGGAGTATTTAAGGCTAAGACTGGTAGTTTATTCGCTTTAGCATAGCGGAGAATCGGGGCATAATTTTCCCAAGGAAAGCCCCAACGTTGATTATATTCGGTTTTTTCTAAAAGTTCTTGTTCTGTTAGTTTTCCGGCAATGTATTGATCGAGAAATCGTTGATAAGGGCGTTGGAACATTTCGAGGGCAATCGCAATTTTGGGTTGCTGCTTGTGTAGAGATTGAATAATTTCCAACTGCATTTGATGGTGCTGTAGATTATTGTGCGTTTCTCCTAAATAAACTACATTTGCTTTAGCTAGGTGCGGTAGAAGATCTTGCAGGTTAGAAATAATTTGAGGCGAGGAAGCAAGATTTTCTCTCGATAGAGTTAACGAAGAAGATTTGACTGGATAAAATGTGTTTGCTGCATAAGTCGGAATGCTATACAGCCAACAAAGTCCGAGTGATAAAATTAATAGATTGTGTAGCAGGCGCTTTTTAATAAACAGTTTCATCTTCTTTGCGCCATGCTGGATCGACAATACAAATGAAAACTAACGGTTGGTCACCACAACTGTAAATAAACTGCTTGGCATTCGGTGGAATGTAAACTGCGTCCCCTGGTTCGACGATCTGCGTTTCATCGTCGATGTGCATTTCCCCCTTACCACTGAGAATGTAGTAAACTTCAGATGTTTTTAAAGAATGCGGTTGTGAAGTTTCTCCTACAGGTAAAGTAGCATGAGCTAGACTGTAGCGTAAGGTGATCGCTTGTTTATCTGGATGCAATAATTCGCGTAAATGCGTGCTATCTCCAGCTAGAAATTCAGGACAGTTGTTGAGTTTTTGTACGAGCATTGTGGAAACTTTAACAAGGTTGATGCAGTCAGATGTTGCTTAGTATAGTAGAGGATTAGTTTTTGGTTGATAGTCGAGACAATCAATTGCGGCTTCTGTATTCGCAATACTAGGTCGAACGGTGCATTTTAAGCGATAATCACCTGTAAAGTATTGACAGTGAGTACACGGTATTTGATGAAGACGCTTACCCGTATTAACACCGTCACGGACAGCTGTCCACAAACTCAAAGCGATCGCACTTATAAATGCCCAAGCACAAACAAAGCAAATAGGAACTAAAAACGGTTGACTTGTATGAGTGAGAAAACGCAGTAGTTGTAGTATCATAAGCTTACAGAAAAAAGAAAATAAGTAGTAATACGAGTTTTTTAGTATAATTAGTAACTAATAGCTAAATCTGAAGAAGTTAAATCAATTCAGCCTTACTTTAGATATAGCAAAATTGTGCAGCGTCTTCGCTAAATCAGTTAAACATCATTAGGTAGTGCACCATCAATTGCCGATGGATACAACGCAGCAAAGAGTAAAACGTCCAACATTAGCTTCCTCACCTGCACAATTACGGCAGGTGAAACAGCAGTTTGCGAATCCCGACGAGTTTCTCTCGTACGAGTTGGGTAAAGCGGTTCAAGAATTACCACCTTTATATACAAGGCTTTTGGCAGGAAGCATTAGTTTAGTAGTGTTTGGTGCAATTGGTTGGGCGCATTTTAGTAAGATTGACGAAGTTGCGATCGCGCCTGGAGAATTAATTGCTTCTGCGCAGGTGCGACCTGTGCGCGCACTCGGCGAAGGATCGATATTAGCAGTGCGAGTAAAAGAGGGCGATCGCGTTAATCAAGGCGATGTGCTTGTTGAGCGTAACTCTGACTTACCGCAAGCTGAAGTTGATCGCTTAACGCGATCAGCGCAATTAATCAATGAAGATCTCAAACGCTTGGAAGCAGAACGTACAGGCGCAGCAGCATCAGGAACCGATCTGCAAGATCAGTTACTAAGTTCTCGAATGCAAAACTTTGAAGCACGTCAAGCCGCAGCAATAGCCGAAGCAAATCGTCAAGCAGCGGTGATTAACGAAGCGCGAGTACGCTTAAGTCGCCTACAAGATAACCTTGTCAACGCGAGATCAACTTTAGCTAACGCTCAGCAAAACCAGGTTAACGCCCAAAGTATTGCCGAAAAAGCTAGAAGTCTCCTAGCAAATGCTGAAAAACGCGAAGCTAGTCTACGGACACTTCTAGAAGATGGTGCAGCACCCCGACTCGACTATATTGAAGCGCAAAATGCTGTTTTGCAAGCGCAAGCGGGTGTGACTAACGCTGAAGACGGAATTACCAACGCGCGATCGCGCATTACCGAAGCACAAGATCGCGTTGTATCAATAGAAAAAGAAATCACAGCGCAAGTACAACAAGTCCGCCAAGCTGAACAAGCGTATCAAGCTGCACGCGATCAAGCGGCGAGTTTGGCATCAGAACGCCAAAGCGAAATTTTAACGCAACTGAATAGACGGCGCGAAGAACAAGCAACCGTTCAAGGTCAATTAGTCCAAGCCAGGAAACAGCGCGAGCAAGAAGTCATTACGGCTCCAGTTTCTGGCACCATTTACAGCGTCAAAGCAACGAGTGGACCGGTACAACCTGGAGAAGAGTTGCTGTCAATTCTACCAGATGGTGAAGAATTATTACTAGAAGTTCGCGTTCTCAACCGCGATATTGGCTTTATCCGTGAAGGAATGCGGGCAAAAGTCAAATTAGCAACTTTTCCTTTCCAAGAATTCGGTACAATTAACGCGGAAGTCATTAGCGTTAGTCCGAATGCAGTGAATGACGAGAAGCTCGGCTTGGTATTTCCTACGCGACTCAAGTTAGAGAAAAATTCATTGCAAGTTCGCGGTCAAGAAGTGCAGTTAACGCCTGGTATGGCTGCAACGGGTGAAATCGTTACGCGTCGTAAATCGGTATTAACGTTCTTACTTGAACCAGTCACGCGGCGCTTCAGCGAGGCATTTTCTGTTAGGTAAATGTATTTATCATACATATGTCAAGTAACAGCAGTTACTTTTTGACACTCAAACAATTTAAGTAAGTTCATCTGATCAAATGCTAAATGTAGAGTAGGCAAAATACCTACCAGACTTACGAACATTTAATGAAGCACATTCTGACAACAGATTCACACTCCAACTTACTTCTTAGTTCAAAAAGAGGTGGCAGATGATATGTGGTTAGGCTTTCTCGAAGAATATCCTAACTATTGGACTCAAGGTGAGACAGAAGAGGAATTAAGAGACAATCTGCTTGATATTTATAATGAGT
This sequence comes from Chroogloeocystis siderophila 5.2 s.c.1, assembly GCF_001904655.1. NCBI lineage: Bacteria > Bacillati > Cyanobacteriota > Cyanophyceae > Chroococcidiopsidales > Chroococcidiopsidaceae > Chroogloeocystis > Chroogloeocystis siderophila. Next base: position 24,810 of record NZ_MRCC01000026.1, read on the forward strand.
TAACAAGTGGAACTATTCCAAATGTTCGTAAGGTTGCAAAACTTGAGGTGCTGTGAAGCGCAGAGACTTAATTTAGAAGCTTGAGGAAATGGATTGTGTTTTCTACACCGGAGCAAAAAACGCAGCAGTGCTATATATTATGCTGCTGGCTCGTTAAGCTTTACTTACCTATCAACATTGTTTGCATGGATGAACGTACAAGAAATATATTTCTCTTAGCAGGAGAAGAAGATATCATAGAAATATAGCAGAGGTCAGAGATCAGTGGACAGTGAAGAGAGTGTGGAAAGACTTTGTCAACTGTCAACTGTCAACGACTCAATAACTCAAAGCCGTAAGATAAAAAATCTATTACTACAGCCGCAAAATCTTGATCGAATTATCTCTGCTACTACTAATAAGCTGCTTGCTATCCGCGCTGAAATAAACAGCAGTAATATCACTTGCTTCTTGAAACGGTGTGCGGATCCTTTCGGCGGTACTTATCTCCCAAACTTCTAAATTTTTCCCAATACCACTTGCAAGTAAAGTTCCATCAGGACTAAAAGCGACAGTATTGACCCAGTGAGAATTCCCAGACAAAGTATGCAGTAATTTCCCAGTACTGATTTGCCAAATTTTGATTGTTTTGTCTACACTGCCACTTGCAAGTAATCGACCATCTGGACTAATTGCTAATGTGAGAATGCGATCGCTATGTCCTTGCAATGTTCTTAAAACTTTACCAGCACGGAAGTCCCAAATTTTAATTGTCTTGTCGCTACTGCCACTGATTAAGTATTGTGCATCAGGGCTAAATGCGATCGCTCTAACTGCACCCGAATGCCCTAACAACTGACGAAACTCTTTTCCTGTACTCATACTCCATAGACGAATTGTTTGATCGTCGCTTCCAGTAGCAAGAGTTGCACTATCTGGACTAAAAGCTGTAGACCAGACTGTACCCGAATGTCCAGCAAGCGTAAACAAAATTTTTCCTGTCGTTAAATCCCAAACATCTGCGGTGTTGTCGCTACTTCCGCTTGCGAATCTTTGTCCATCAGGACTCACCGCAACTGACCAAACTGTACCTGAATGCCGAGAAAACGTTTGCAGGACTTGACCAGTTGAGACATTCCACAGTTTAATTGTGCGATCGCTGCTACCACTAAGAATATTTTGACTATTAGGTTTTACCGCCACTGACCAAACGGTATCAGAATGTCCTGAAAGTGTTTTGTCTAAGACAATATTGTTAAGCGTGGAACGTGGGGAAAGCGAAACAGACGGTTTTTGTTGTGGAGTACGTTGTGGCGATCGCGTGAAATAGTAATTGCCACCAATAATCAAAATAGCAGCAACACTGCCAATCAAACTTCCAACGAGTAGCGCTGGTTTGCTAAGAAAAGTTTGCTGTTTTAATTCTTTAGTATAATCTGTCTTTTTCTTGATAACGACTTGTGGATATAGATGCTTTTTAACTAAAGGTTGTAATGCTTGCAGCGTTTCTGTTGCACTTTGATAGCGATCTCTGTAGTGATAGCAGATCATTTTATCGAGTACCTGCGCCAGCTTAGGGCTAACTTGACATTTGTCTTGCCAGCTGATTTCCCCTGTTTCGGAATTTTGTATAAATTGTGTGGGATTTAAACCTGTTAAAGCTTGAATTCCAATGATTCCCAGGGCGTAGATATCACTGTTAGGGCGTGGTCTTCCTTGGGCTTGTTCGGTTGGCGTATAGCCTGCTGTACCAATTGCAATAGTTGCAGGTCCACTGAGAAAATAGTTAGAATTCGTCTTTCCTTGATTCGTAACCACTTGCGTCCAAGCTTGTTTTACCGAACCAAAATCAACTAGCACTAAGCGATCGTCTTGTCGTCTTCTGATAATGTGACTTGGCTGGATATCGCGATGAATTAGCCCGTGACTGTGAACAAACTCTAGGATGAGTAAGACTTCTTGCAGTAGCTCAACGACTTGGCTTTCACTCCATGTGTGGCCTGGTTCAAATTCTGTATTTAGTGGATTTCCCGCGACGAATTCTTGCACTAAGTAAAATGCTTGATTCGCTTCGAAGTAATCGAGAAGTTGAGGGACTCGGTCGTAGTCACCTAACCTTTTTAAGGCTTCTACTTCTCTCAAAAATAGTCCTCTTAGAGTTACTAGAGACTCAGGATGGTCACTGACCGACTGAAAATTTTTAACAATACAAGTTGTTGGGTGCTGCTGATGCGTATCTTTGGCAAGGTACGTATGACATAATTCTGTTGTGCTGAGGATTTGAACAATCTGATAGCGATCGCGTACTAGCTTGCCTAACATCTGCTCCTCAACAGCGGTATAAGCTTGAGAATAAAAATGCGGATGAGAGGACTTGAACCTCCACTCCTCTCGGAACTAGAACCTAAATCTAGCGCGTCTGCCAATTCCGCCACATCCGCTTATGGGCTTTAATATCATAGCAAATTATTTTACTAACGCAATAACATTAGCTTTGGCGATCGCACTTGAGGAAATCAAGGAAAAGACTATTGGGCGACGATTTAACTAGCTAGTTCGGTAGGTTTTAGGTGTCATTCCGGTATGCTGCCGCATCCATTTACCTAAATGGCTATGACTGCTGAAGCCACACTGCATGGCAATTTCCATAACGGGTAGTTTTGTTGTTTTGAGTAACTGCTTTGCGCGTTCTCCTCGTTGCTGAAGTACATATTGATGCGGTGCGACTCCGGTTGATTGCTTAAATAATCGACTGAAGTGAAATTGACTCATCTCTAGCAGTTGGGCTAAGTCAGATAGTTTGATATCTTGAGCTAGATGAGCGCTAATATAATCCGTCACTTGTAACAGTTGGCGATCGCTCAATCCGCGATCGCACAATACAACGCACGACGAGACAGCAGAGTATTTTCTCAGTAGATGTACGGCTAAGACATTCGTTAGTGATTCAACATATAGCCGCCCTGCAAATCCTCCAGCATACAGTTCAGTCAAAAGCATGGTACTAATTTGTTCGATTTGAGGATTGCGGTCTCGAAACTCTGGTAGGAGTTCTACGCGGTTAGAGTCCATCACAACAGTTTCTTGCGCGACTTGCTGAAGAAACGCATCCGCGATTTGAATTCGCAAGTAGCGATCCTCGTGATTCCATTGGCAATAAAGCAGCGACTTTGCCGGAATAATTGAGATATCGCCTTTAGTAATAAGACCTGTGTAACGGCGATTGCCGATCGTTTGCGACAAGCGCGCTGGACGCGGGTTTAAAGATAAGCACAGCGTATGTCCAGTTAAGCTTTGATATTTCTCTTGTCCTGGAGGTTGACAAAATTCTTCGACCACAATGTTTTGCCAACCGGATATTTCACTTGAATAGATCGGAGGATTGAGACTGTTTGCTTGCATTTGGTTGTTCAACTTTTAGATCGCAAGATTGTGTAAGTTGCACAAGGTTTGAGTAGTCTGCGATCAAGCAATTTTTATAGATTTTAAGCGATGAACAAGTGTAGCAGCAAGGAGGCATTCGAATGCTTGCCAAGTCAAATATCAAAGCTGAGATTGGCGAATTTCTCAAACTCGCGATTCCACTCGCGAGTGCGCAAGTGGCGCAAGCCATTGTTGGGTTTGTCGATACTCTGATGATGGGACAATTGGGCGCAGAGAGTCTCGCAGCTGGAGGATTAGCATCAACGACTTTTCAGCTGTTGTTGAATATTGGCAGTGGCGTCGTGATGGCAGTCAGCCCACTTGTTGCGATCGCGTATGGTGGGGGACACAAAACGCAAATCGAGCAAATTGCACGTCAGGGAATATGGCTATCGTTGCTACTTGGCATACCGATGATGTTCTTCCTTAGGCATTTGGATGCGGTGATGGTTCACCCAGGACAAGCAAAAACAACCGTTGTATTAGCTGATGGATATCTTAATTTGATTTTGTGGGGAATTTTCCCCGCCTTAGGGTTTGCTATGTTGAGAAGCTATGTATCGGCGCTTTCTCAAGCCCGTCCGGTGATGGTGATTGTCTTTTTAGGAACGCTTGTGAATGTGACTGGTAACTATGTTTTAGGCTATGGTAAGCTTGGATTTCCCCGAATGGAGTTGGCAGGTTTGGGGTTAGCGAGTGGACTCAGTTTTTGGGTCATGTTTTTGATTTTGCTTGTCTACACACTCAAACACGAGCAACTTAAGCATTATCGATTCTTACAAGGTTTGCATTGCCTGAAACCGCATATTATTCAGCAGTTGCTACGAACTGGAGTACCGATCGCCGTTACGATCGCCTTGGAGTATGGACTGTTTGCAGTGGTAACTTACTTAATGGGGACGTTGGGAACTGATGCGCTGGCAGCACATCAAATCGTTTTTCAAACAATGCTGGTAATTTTTATGGTACCGCTGGGGATGTCTTACGCAGTGACGGCGCGTGTTGGTCAGTGGTTAGGACAGCAAAACCTCCCTGGTGCGCGTCTTGCAGGGTATATCGGCATATCGACGGCTTTTTTATTTATGGCACTAACTGCGATCCCTCTACTCGCATATTGCCAGCAAGTCGTCGCCATGTATTTGGATATCCGCGATCAGCAAAACGCCAATGTACTCAAACTTGCACTACCAATCATGACGATTGCGGCGATCGCTCAACTTTTGGATGGTGTTCAAAAAACAGCTATGGGTGCGTTATACGGATTGCAAGATACGCAGATGCCAATGTTGCTAAGTGTGCTGGCATTTTGGGGTGTAGGATTACCGAGTGGCTATTTGCTAGGATTTCGCCTTGGTCTTGGAAGTGTTGGATTGTGGGTCGGACAATCGATGGGAGTGGCGATCGCCGGAATCATTTTTCTTCGGCGCTTTCACCAACTAACCTCGCGGACATTTAGAAGCGGTTATTCGTAACAACTCTAGCAAAGTTGTATGTAAGTTCTTTTTAAAGATAAATACAAAGGATCTTGCTGCAAACTTTCACAAATTACACAAAATAGGAGAATTTGTGAAAATCGATTTTGTAATTGTTATGTTTTATTGCTACAAATTTATGATGGGAATATAAACCTTATCCCAATTATCAAAATAATTCCTGTTCGTGATTTAGTATTACTTCTTGTAGTTGCAGATTAATAAAATACTTAATTTATACAAATAGAATTATCTCTATTATCTTTTTCAACAGATAATACAATACTATCATATAGATTAATCTCTATATAAAACCTATAATAATCCTAATGTTAAGTTATAAATTACTTTATTAAATTGTAAGAATTTTTGCTGACTTTTTTAGAAATAAGAGTTAAAAAAAAGCTAATAAAGTTCTCAATTTTGTGGAGGACAGCAAATGAGCATAGTAGCACAAGTAATCGCTCAATCGGATGATGCTAATCGTTTTTTGAGTAATACTGAGCTAGATAAACTACAAGATTTTTTCAGAACAGGAGAACAGCGGTTAAAAGTTGCTCAAATCTTGACACAAAATGAACAAAAAATTGTGCAGGAAGGCAGCCGTCGCTTTTGGCAAGTTGTTCCGAATACACCGAGTAATAGCGGCGATCCTCAAAAGACGGCATTATGTCAACGAGATCAAAGCTGGTATCTACGATTAATTTCCTATGCCGTCTTAGCAGGTAACATGAAACCCCTCGAAGACATTGGTGTAGATGGAATGCGAGAAATGTATACTTCTTTAGGCGTTCCTGTCAGTAATATAGGCAATTGTATGCGTTGCCTAAAAGAAGTTGCAACCAACATGATGAGTAGTGAAGAGGCGGCGATCGCCAAGCCTTATTTTGACTATTTGATTCGCGCAATGTACTAGATCTTCAAACGCAATTTTTGTGAAGTTAATTTCTGCAATCTTTTTACCAATTTTAGTTTGAGAAGAAAGCAATGCAAGATACAATTACTTCGCTCATTAACCCAGCAGATCAACGCGGCAAATATCTAGAAACCGAGGAATTAGAAAAGCTAAGAAGATATTTCCAATCTGGTGAATTACGTGTCAAAGCTGCATCGGCAATTAGTAATAATGCGGCTAATATCATCCGCGAAGCTGTAGCCAATTCGTTGCTTTATGGTGATATTACTTGTCCTGGTGGGAATATGTATCCGACTCGGCGTTATGCAGCTTGTATCCGCGATTTAACGTTATTTTTACGTTATGCTACTTATGCAATGCTAGCAGCCGATCCTTCGATTTTAGATGAGCGAGTGCTTGATGGACTTAAGGAAACTTACGATTCATTAGGTGTTCCTATCCAGCCTACGATACAAGCAATTCAAGCAATGAAGGAAGTTACGACTCGCTTGGTGGGTGCTGAAGCGGGTGGAGAAATTGGGATGTATTTTGACCATATCTGTAATGGTTTAAGTTAAACGTTTTCTCCAATGATTTTTTGGTATTGAGAAGCCCCCTAAATCCCCCACAAGTGGGGGATTTAGAATTAGGGGAGGGGTTTTTATCTATGCACCATATCTATATCCAAAGGTTTTACCATGTGTACTTGTTCGAGTTGGGTAAGTTGTTTCGTAGAGTTTACGCGGTATTGAGTGTGGATAGTTGACATTAGATTGATCCTCGGCTGGGCTTTCGTAAAACGAGTTTGAATGATTTTTGGGATAGCTAAATTCGTAAAGAACTTTTTGATTTTGCTGTGGGTTAATGAAGCTTGGCTTTCCATTTGGGCGCGAAGGATTATAAAGATTGTCATTCGCGGGTTGTTGATACGCAAAAGCTGGTTTTTGCTTAATTATTGGAGTTTCGTAAAACGTGTCTAAATTAGATTGTGGCTGGTAATTAAAATGTTTTTGATACGCTAAGTTGGGATTGGGTAAGATTTCTGAGAAAGCATTTTTCCAAGATTCTAATACTGGTTCAAAGTAACTCGCAGCTAGCCCAAAATGCCATATCGAACCTTGAAGAACAACAAACGCAAGGTAAAAATAGGCGTTGGCTAACCAAATTCGCGATGTGGGTTCGGGATCGCCTGGAATATAAAAGTGGGGTAAGAGAAATAAATTAAACTGCGATCGCACGCCATAAAACTCTTCAGGATACACCAGCGTGTTAAATCCGCAATAAAACGCCCCAGCAAATCCAACGAGTGACAGCGCAAATAGCGAGTACCCTAAAATTGCATTTCCAGAAAAGATAAACCGCCGTTTGACCCAATCAAAAGGTTCGCGGGAAAGATGCCAGATTCCCCCTACAATGAGCAGTACACCGGCGTAGATATGACCGCCAACGACATCTTCTAAGTTGTTTACCGTAAATAGATGCAAGATGCGATCGCTAATTACCAGTGGATTGAGCGTTGGATTTGTCACAACTCGCACTGCACCTAGATTAGCATCGTATAAACCACCAAAAAACATTGCTTTAGCAGCGACAAGTAACGCGCCTAAGCCCAAGAAAATGAGATGATTACCTAAAATCAACCCTAATTTCTTCGGGTCATCCCAGCTAAAATGATAGCGACGTGCTAGTAATTTCTCTTCTTCTAAGCTTTCAGCAACTTTAGTGCGATGAAACCAAGTACCAACTGCAAATACGAGCGATGAGATAATTAAGACAACAGCGATCCGAAAATAAGGCTGAGTATCGATCGCTTGATTATTTAATACACCCCAACCTTGGGTTGCTAAACGCGGTAGCCAAAATAGCTTTTGCTCATACATTGGTTGCGTTGGCGAGTAGCGCGCAATTTCCCACAAAATCCACGCACCAACACCAAAACATACAATCGCTGCGTGTGCAATATGTGCAACAAGAAATGTTCCTGACAAGTTAATAAATCGGGCATTTCCAGCCCACCAAGGATGTTTGACCTTGTTTTTGCTGGATGTTTGCATTTTATTAAAACCTCAGTTTCAAAGGTTTCCTGGTCAATAACAAGAGCGTTTCGAGGAAATCCCAGCTAACAAAACTGTCACAAACCTTGACAAAATAGCGAAAAATTATCTTTAGTGTCATTATTATTAGCTGTTAGAAATATCGCAATTAATTGCAGTATTTTTTAACTTTATGCAATTTTTTGTAATCTAAACAACTAGTCACTAGCTACAAGCTAAATGCTAACAGCTAATAGCTTTTCAACACCGACGCAAACGAGTTAACAGTACCACGATCGTATCAATTGCTTGCCGAATTGCTGTTGCTGGTAAATTGGATTGATTAACAAGAATACTAAAAACTAACGGCTCATAGCTAGTTGCATTGAGATAACCGGATAAAGCAACAACACCAGTCATCGTGCCAGTTTTTGCTTGGACAATACCTTGTGCTGGTGTATTCTGAAAGCGATTTTTCAAAGTACCACTGATTCCCGCAATGGGTAAGGAATTCCGATAGATATTGGAACTCGCCATGACTCTTAATGTTTGGACTAAAGCTTCTGGACTCACCAAATTATGACGCGATAAACCAGCACTATCGGCTAATACATAACTACTCGGAGCAATGCCTAAGGTTGTCAAGGTATCACGAACAATCTCTAAACCATTCGTATTACTACTTGCTTGAGCGGCGATCGCCTGCAATAATGCTTCAGCATAGAGATTATTGCTATTCTGATTTGTCTCAACCAAAAGTTGGGCGAGTGGTGGTGATGTAACTGCGGCCAGTTCCTGAGTATTTTCTTGAGTCGTACGCGCGACAACTGTTTGCTGAGTCGTAATTCCTGCATTTGCGAGCGCCCGACGGAAATGCCGTAAAAAGTGTTCTGTAGGTTCAACGACTGCTAAACTAACTGATCGCGGTTCAGCATCGATACTCAAGTTACCTGCAATTTGCAGTACTGCACCTTTTAAGTTACGACTTACACTTGTTGTCGTTGTTTCCCCCGCAGGAACCGTTAAAGATTCATTTTCAACCCGCCACCATATCGCTTCGGCTGGATCGCTCCATTGTACCCGTAACGGTTGACCGATCTGTTGGGGCAATAACTTTAGCTCTACCGCATTTTGATTTAAAATAAAGTTACCAACTGGCGCGCCGTAATCTACCTGAACATCTTCCCATTCCCAAGTAGGATTGACTACACTACCGCGAAAGTAACTATCATCAGCAATGAGTTGGTTGACTTGGCGAATTCCGCGACGACTCAACTGTCGAACTAACGCTTGTAGTTGCGTGTCAGTGAAACTGGGATCTCCGCGCCCGACAATCCGCAAACCGCCACGACTCGCATACACGGAGGTACGAATTTGAAATTGTGAACCTAGTCGTTGCAATGCGGCTGCGGTTGTAAGTAACTTGGCGTTTGATGCTGGAATAAAATACTTTTGCGCATCTTGGCTATAAAGATTTTGCGCTGTGGTGAGTGTTTGAATTGAAATTCCCCACCGTAATCGACTAAATTGAGGACGATTGGTAATCTGTTCAATAGCTGTCCCAATTTGTGCAGGGCAAAGCTGTTGTGGAGATTGCTGTTCAATTGCAGGTTGTGTTTGCGCAATTGCAGATTTGGTGCCTTGGGCAAAGAAAAATAGGAGTAGTAAGCTAATATACTTAAGCTTCACGCGATCGCTGTTACTGATAGTAAAACAAATTCATTTAGCGAGTATGCCACGAACTTGAACGCAATAACAGTGAGGTTGAAAACTAGTAAGTTATTTACTTTACTGACGCGAAAACTGCTGCAACAACGAACGAGTAAAATTTTGTGTATTTTAGAAGCTATCATGTATAGCAATTATGGGAATACTACGACGAAACTACAAAAGACCCAACGTCGAGACCGAATTATATTCAAGACGTTCTAATAGATTGCTATCAAGATTTGCGATCGCGCTTTCTACTTTGGCAATCATCTTGAGTTCTCTGACACTTGCACGAGTGTTTACACTACAACGTGAGGTAGAAGCGCTAGAAGCTTCCCTAGAGCAATTAACCGCCATACCGTCGCCAACTGCTACTAACCCATCGAACACAACAGATAGTAATATTCCGACACCGCCGCCTGTCATTGCACCCGATTCCACCATAGCACCATCTCCAACTGCAACACTAGAACCAGGTAGGTTTGTGCAGCCTGCTTTAAGTAATCAAGGGCAAGTCGAATTAATCAGAGTGAACCGAATTCCTGGTCAGTTTGATGTTGTCAACGTACAGATACGTATCCGTGCGCTTAAACCAAATATCCCCCTCTCAGAAAACATCGACTTAAATGGTACAACAGCCCGCAATCCAGGAACAAATGAAATATATAAAGTCATTAGTGGTGAATCAACAGGGGTTGTATCGTTGGGTGCGATGCAAAGTACTAACCAAACTACGGTTGATGCTTATGTATGGTTACAAGTACCAATGCAAGTCAACGTGATTGATATTTATATTCCTAATACTGAACCTTTTGCAAATGTGCCAATTGCGAGTTAAACAGATTTTCTGTACAAATAATATTTAAGCCCACAGACTGAAGTCTGGAGCCATGGAAGCTAAGTGTGCCTGCGCACACTTACTTGATAGACCAAAGAGGTGGTTTTCGTTTGATTAGCCGCAACTTCAGGTGCTAGGTTTACAATTTAGTCCCGCACTCTGGACAGAATTTGTTCGTGCTGACGTTTTTTGCACCGCAATCGCTGCAATAGATGAGTTCGGCTACTGTTTCCTCTTTGGGGCGTTCGGGTAAGCCAATCATTTGAGCATTGCTTTTACCTGGGGCAACCATAGGATAGCAGTTTTCATCGCGGGTTACGTGGGCGTCAACTAAAACAGGCCCATCATGCGCTAGCATTTCGGCGATCGCATCTTGCAATTCATTGCGACTGCGAATCACCATTCCCTTGATACCATAGGCTTTTGCCAGTAACTCAAAATCTGGCATCGCCGGTTCCATATTTGAGGAAGAGTATCTTTCGCCATAAAACGCTTGTTGCCATTGACGTACCATGCCTTGCCAACCATTATTAATAATGACTGTCTTGACATTAATGCCATAATGTGCTATTGTTCCTAACTCTTGGAGATTCATTTGGAAACTTGCATCGCCACTGATACAAATAACTTGCTCATCGGGTAACGCTACTTTTGCGCCTATTGCAGCAGGTAAGCCGAAGCCCATCGTTCCTAATCCAGCGCTGGAAATCCAACGACGCGGACCATTTTTCAAAAATTGTGCTGCCCACATTTGGTGTTGACCAACATCGGTTGTGTAGTACGCATCTGGGGCTTGGCGACCAACCTCAAAAATGACTTCTTGCGGTGCAATACTGTGGTCGTGGTGTGGTACGACTAAGGGATATTCTTCTCGCCAGCGGTTAATGCGATTGAGCCATTCTTGCGTTTGATTTGACGTACCAGAGATTCCCGCAGTGTGAGTGCGGCGCAATAATTCTTTGAGAACGTTGCGCACATCACCGACAATGGGTACATCGGGCGTGCGGTTTTTACCAACTTCTGCTGGATCGATGTCGATGTGAATGACTTTAGCGTGCGAGGCGAATTCATCTAACTTACCTGTGACGCGATCATCAAATCTTGCGCCAACACAAATAAGCAAGTCGCACTCACTCACCGCAAAATTCGCATACGCTGTACCGTGCATTCCTAACATTCCTACCGATAGCGGATGGTGTTCGTCAAACGCACCGATCCCCATCAGCGTTGTTGTTACAGGAATATTAAATAATTCGGCGAGTTGTTTGACTTCAGCATGGGCATTTGCGGCGATCGCGCCACCACCTACATACAATAGCGGCTGCCGTGCTTGACGAATTAAGTCAATCGCTTGGACAATTTGCCGAGGATTTCCCTTGACCGTTGGGCGATACCCTGGTAGCTTAACGCTTCCTGGTTCTACAGGAATGTAGTCAAACTCTTCTAACCCAACGTCTTTCGGAACATCAATTAAAACAGGTCCTGGACGTCCAGAACTAGCGATGTAAAATGCTTCGGCGACGATGCGCGCCATATCTTTGGGGTCGCGCACGACATAAGAGTGCTTAACTATTGGTAGCGTGATCCCGTAGATATCAGTTTCTTGAAACGCATCCGTACCAATTGCCGCACGCGATACTTGTCCCGTAATAATCACCATCGGGATCGAGTCCATGTGTGCGGTAGCAATTCCTGTCACTAAATTTGTCGCCCCTGGACCGGAAGTTCCAAAACAGACTCCGACTTTTCCAGTTGCCCGCGCATAGCCGTCGGCTGCATGCGCCGCACCTTGTTCGTGTCTTACCAAAATGTGCTGAATTCCACCAGCAGCTTCGGCGCGATACAGTTCATCGTAAATTGGGAGAATTGCACCACCAGGATAACCGAAAATGTGTGTGACACCGTGACGCTTAAGACTGTCAATCAAGGCATAACCACCGGTTGCCCGTTTTGGTGCTTTAATTGGTGGTGCTGAGACTTCGGGCTTGAGCCGAGGTTCAGTTTCTAAGGAGATGTTGTTTGATCGCGACTCTTCGTAGGGAACGCTTCGTGAACGCACTGGTAAGACCTCACGCAATGGCTAACTTGATTAGGGTTGGCTTTTGTATTTTAAAATGCATTTTAACTCGAAATTCTATTCTAATCTTCAGTGGAATTCTTGTGTCTAATAGTAGAAAAAATACTTGCAAAAATAAATATTACTTCTGACATTGCAGTATCACATCAATTCAAATTCTCGCAATACATCCAAATCCTCTTTCCTGCACTCCCAATGTAAGGATCATGCAAGCAAAAGCGGATCACAGCACATCGCGAAGCGTGCTGCGCGTGTTTTTCCATGCCCAAAATCCTACGATAACGACAAAAACACTCATTCCCAACAGCACAGCGCGTAAGCCGAGTGCATCTGTCAAAGGTCCTGCGATCGCCAGTGGTAAACTTAAGGCAATATTGACTGCATTGTTTTGAAATCCGAACACTTTACCATGCATTTCTGGCGGCGTTTGCTGTTGAATTAAAGTTTGCATTGGTACACCAATCAATGATGCACCTAAGCCGAGTAATGCACTTAATCCTAACCCAAGCGGTAAACTATTGGTAAAAGTAAATACCGCCAGCACAAACGCCATACTTAAAAATCCGTATAAAGGTAAAGGTTTATGGTGAAAGCGATCGCCCCAATGTCCTAAGACGCCTGCACCTAAAGCCATCCCGACTCCCGAAGCTGCTAATAAAAAGCCAAATTGTGTTTCTCTTAAACCAATTTCTGCTGCAAGCTCGATCGTCAAAACTGTTAATGCCGCGAATACGGAGTATAAAAGTGTTAATTGCAGCACCGCGTTCCACACCAAGCGATTGCGTTGGAGATAGCGCAAGCCTGCTTTGAAGTCACTCCAAGGATGAACCGTTCTTAACTTGATATCTGCGGGCGCTTTTTCTCTAAAAGTGACAAGTTGCATAATAACGCCAGAAAGTAAATACAACCCACCTACTAATAATTCTCCACCGTATTCAGTGTTCCAATTACGCGCCAAACTCAGCATAGGTTCTCCTACCGCAAAGCCGACGATTAATGCTCCCATTGTTGTTGTTGCAAATAAGGCATTTGCTGCCATTAAATTCTCTCGCCTTACCAACAGCGGAATTGCAGCTTGTTCTGCGGGTGCAAAAAACTGTGTCACCGTGGAGATAGTAAACGTCAGAATTAACAAAATTAAAAATTCTCTTGGCAACCACGGAATAGCGATTGTGAGGATACCGCGCACTATATCTGCTGCAACAAGGACAGGTTTTTTTTGATAGCGATCGACAAAGATTCCGCCAGCCGAACCAAAGAAAATTGCGGGTAGGGTAAATGCCAGCATGAGTGTAGATCGCATCGAGTTTTCCATACCTGGAGTTGTTTGATATTTCGCCAACAGTGCAATCAGCAAAACAAAGAAAACTTTATCAGCGATTTGGGAAAACAACTGCCCAATCCACATCAATATGAAAGGTTGATTCTTGAGTAAGGCGCGAAATCCTCTACCAAAATCGGGTGGTTCTTCAACAGGAAACATAAACTTAGAAGTTAGGAGCGAGTGAATGGATAATTAAAGTAATAATGACTAGCTATAAGCACACAAGTCGGTCAACTAGCATTTCTGATTTTGTATTGCTCTAACAGCATAATCAAAAATTCAGCAGCAGTCAGAGATATTAAAGGTTGTGAGTTTTCTACGTAACAGCCAGAAACATTTTGTGGCGATCGCCATAATGTTAAATGATCGACCGCAGGTTCGGCATAGAAATTAGCACTACCACTTCCTAGCATCGCAGAACTCCAGTGCGTAAAGTAATCATGACTGAGGCGATGTAAAGGAAAGTTGCCAAAAAGGGGAACTCCCCAACCGTCGATTGCAATCAAAGCTAAGACTTGTCCGCCTAAACTTTGCCACAGGCTTGCTGCTGTAATTGCACCGACTACGCCTGCACTAAAAGCGATAAAGACAACGGCGGGCGATGACTGCTGCGGATCGCCAAGCTGCGATTGTAAAAACTGCAAAATGTGGAGTGGTGACAACACTGTATAGTCGTGCGTTGGAAAAACCAAAAAATTGTTGACATAACTCGAAGTGGCGTTTAGCCCTTGAATAAATTCTTGCGTCAATTCGGGTGCGTGAACACCTGGACAGATTACGATAGACACCAGTCTTTAGAGGTAAAAAGATTCCGTGAACTTACTCTAGTCATCTTGGGCGGCATTAAAGCAAACTTTAATGACTCAATTGCAACAAGTCATGCAGGAATAAAGCAGAGATGGACTCAACAATGAGCCAAGGGGTGAAAGGTAACACCGATTCATCACCAGACGAAGTTGCCAGACTACAAGCACTTTACCAGTGCCACATTCTTGATACGGCTCCTGAAAAAAACCTTTGATGGAATTACGACCTTAGCTGCATACATTTGTCAGACACCTATTGCTCACATTAGCTTGGTCGATACGCAACGTCAATGGTTTAAATCGAAGGTGGGAATCACAACAACAGAAACCCCGCGTTGTTTTTCTTTTTGTACGCATACTATTAGTCAATCGGATATTTTCATTATTCCAGACACCTTAGCTGATGAACACTTTGCCACAAGTCTACTAGTAACTTCAGATCCTTATATTCGCTTTTATGCAGGCGTACCTCTGACTACGGTTGAAGGTTACAGTATAGGCGCGCTATGTATCATGGATTATGTTCTGCGAGAACTCACTTTTGCCCAGGTAGAAGCATTACGGAAACTTGCGCTTCAAACGATTTAACTAATCGAGTTATGCCGGAATTTGGGAGAATTGGATAGTGCTATGATTCGACGTCAAAAAATAAAACAAGGTAGTTCTTTCCTCAAAAATGTTGCAGCAGGATTTGGTTTAACTTCGCTAATTTTAATTATTATTAGTATTGTTTCCTACCGTAATCTGAATGGGCTTATTCGCACTTACAACCAAGCAATAAACTCGCATAAAATCCTAGAAAAACTAGAAGCTGTAGTTTCTCAAATGAAAGATGTGGAAACTGGGCAGCGTGGTTATGTTATTACTGGTCAGGACAATTATTTAGAGCCATACAATGCAGCAACTGTTTCAGTTACTCAACAACTCAAAGAGTTGAGATATTTAATAGGAAACAATCCAAAGTATCAGCAACATCTGAAGAAACTTGAGTTACTCATTAAGCAGAGAATTGCTGTCAGTCAGTATGTAATTGATACACGAAAGAAATTTGATTTTGAAACGGCGAAGAAATTGAACAGCAAGAAAATGCAATTTTAGAGCAGCGATCGCGACAAGCTCAAGCAAATTCTTACTTTACAGTTTCTGCCTTTACCGCTGGTATTATACTCAATTTGTGTTTGCTTTGTAGAATATATTATTTCACATATCGAGAAATTAATCAGCGCCAGCAAACTGAGCTTATCCTCGAACAAGAGCATGACTTTACCTCCGCAGTACTCAATACAAGTGGTGCGTTAGTTCTCGTTACGGATACTCAAGGTAAAATTGTGCGTTTTAATCAAGCTTGTGAAAAGTTAACTGGCTATGTTTTTAGTGAAGTTAGAGGTAAGAATTTTTGGAATTTAGTTATTTCTCCAGAGGATATCACGCAAGTGATCGCCTTATTTCGCCAGGTACAAACTGAGTTTCCGCAGCAATGTGAAAGTTACTGGATAACGAAGAATGGCGATCGCCGCTTTTGAGGTATTCGCACCACTCATTAACCCAACACTGGTTACGAGTAACACACTCAATACCCAAGAAATCGAGAAGCTTTTATTCATAAGTTAACTCCTCAGAGGGATGCTTACAAATTACCAGTAGAGTGTGACGGTTATGTAATTAACTTATGGCAACCACATGACTAGTCGTTAGAAAACTGTAAAGTAAAGATTAGCAATAGACTAGCGCGACGATAGTAGTTTTCAGCCTATATAGCAAGCCTTCAATTTAATATCTCGCTGTTAACTGGTAACTGCAAACTGTTGACCTAGACTTGTCATTTGAGATTTATGTTGGCGTCACATGAATGACAATTTAAAGAAATAACATCTGACTAAAGATAGAATAAGCTAAATAAATGAAATTTTCTCGAAAGGTTTTCATTAGCTTTGTGGGGGCGAGCGTGATTCTTACTGCTATTGGTTACTGGTACGTATTTATTGAAGGTGCGCCGCAATTCGATCCACCACAAGAAGAAACAACAAAAGAAACAGGGCTGACGTTTCAACTTGCGAGTTTTGATAGTCAAGCAATGCGTTCACCTCGCACTTACGGTATCATTTTGCCACCAAATTACAGTCAAAACCAGCAAAAGCGCTACCCAGTAATTTTTCTACTACATGGTGGTCATGATGATGCACGTGCTTATGCCGACAAATATGCAATCATAACTGTGTTACATGACTTGTACGTAAGTAAAAAGTTACCGCCATCAATAGTGATTACACCAGATGGTAACGATAATCGCGGTTCGAGTCCTTTATGGGATCCTGACTATTATGATGGACCGAATGGTAAGGTGGGAACATTAATCGGTTCAGAGTTAGTACAAGTTGTTCAATCGCGCTACCGAACGCTAGAAAATCCGCAGTTTTGGGCGATGGGTGGTATATCGTCAGGAGGTTGGGGAGCCTTGAATATTGGGTTACATCATTTGAACAACTTCAATATTTTATTTAGCCATGGCGGTTATTTTACAGATAATAGTGGTTGGCAAAATAGCCCGCAACAATTTATACAAACTTTGCCTACCCAGGAGCGTCAACGGTTGCGGATTTATTTAGATGCAGGTCAAAACGATACCGATTTTCTAGCTTCTACCCAAACTTTTCACAAAACGTTAAATCGGTTAGGAATCGCCAATGTTTTCTATACCTTTCCTGGCGGACATGGTTTATCGGGAGCAGATATCGGTTGGAACTACTTTCACAAGCATTTGTACGATTCACTCGCGTATGTGGGAATGCAGTTTATGCAAGCTGAGAAATGATAATTGGTCGTTGTCATTATTCAATATCACCCATGACCGATGATCGAATCTAAAAAACTGTTTAGTGATATCCACCCATTTTTAAAGCTATGCGCGATCGCACCAGAACTCGGCTTGGACTTTGGACAGCAGCAATTCTGACCGGATTAGTTGGAGTTGTGAATCTAATATCAGCTGTAACTCCTAGTTTACCAGAGCGGATTCGCTGGTTAGAACAAATTTTTCCGTTTGAAGTGCGGGCGGGCGGTCATATCTTTGCAGCACTTACGGGGTTTATTTTACTGACGCTAGCAACTAACCTTTTACGACGCAAACGTGTTGCTTGGATACTGACGATCACCTTATTAGTTATCTCGATTCTTAGCCACTTACTCAAAGGACTCGACTATGAAGAGAGTTTACTTTCTGGGGTAGTGCTGGTGCAATTAATAGTCATGCGCCGTACCTTTTGCGCAAAATCAGATCTGCCTTCGCTAGCGCAGGGAGTGCGAGCTTTACTCGCGGCGTTGCTGTTTACACTCGCGTATGGAACTGTTGGATTTTACTTACTAGACCGCCAATATTCGATGAATTTTAGCCTGAGTGGGGCTTTATTTCAGACCTTGGCGATGTTTTTTACCGCTGATAATGCGGGACTGCAACCAAGAACGCGCTACGGTAGCTTTTTTGCAAATTCAATCTATATTATTGGTGCCGTGACTTTTGGTTACGCATTGCTGCTGCTACTACGTCCTGTATTGCTGCGTAATGCGGCTGCTCCGACCGAGCGACAACGGGCAAAAGCAATTGTACAGCAGTATGGTCGCTCGTCTTTGGCGCGGTTTGCTCTGTTAGATGATAAGTTTTACTACTTTAGTCCTTTGGGTCAAAGTGTGATCGCATATGTTCCTAAAGGACGCGGTGCGGTTGCATTAGGTGATCCGATTGGTCCTGTTGAAGATCGCCGCGAAGTCATTTTTGGCTTTCAGCAGTTCTGCGAACGTAACGACTGGTATCCGGCTTTTTATCAAACTTTGCCTGACAATCTTGAACTTTACCAATCCTTGGGCTTTCAGGTATTACAAATCGGCGAAGAAGCGATCGTTGATTTGAAAACATTCACTTTACAAGGAAAAGCTGGTAAAAACTTTCGCACCGCCGTTAATCGTTTTACGAAGTCGGGGTATCAAGTCAAGTTTTACGAACCACCGATTGCTGATGAGTTATTACGCCAGTTAAAAACTGTCAGCGATGAATGGCTAAAGCTGATGCAAGGTTCAGAAAAGCGGTTTTCTTTGGGTTGGTTTGAGCAAGCTTATCTACGTGAGTGTGAAATTGCGGCGGTAGAAACTGCTGATGGCAATATTATTGCTTTTGCGAACGTGGTTCCAGAGTATCAACTTAACGAAATTACGATCGATTTGATGCGACATCGCCAAGATATTGAACATGGCGCGATGGATTTTTTATTTGTTTCGATGTTCCAGCATTTTCAAGCGCAAGGTTATGACGGGTTTAATCTTGGTCTTTCGGCGTTATCGGGAGTTGGTGGAAGTGCATCACCGCGTTTGGAAAAAGTCTTAGCGTATCTTTACGAGCATTTGAATCGATTTTATAACTTTAAAGGATTGCACGAGTATAAAGACAAGTTTCACCCGCGTTGGGAGACGCGCTATCTTGTGTATCCTAGCTGGAGTGCGCTTCCTGCGGTTGTGATTGCTTTAGTCCGCGCTGATTCTGGCGATCGCTTGTTGGATTATTTTAAACCAGGCGCATGATATGCAAAGCAATGTCTTTCCTTGGTTCTTTTTGTCTCAAGTAGCACCTGTGTTGGTGAGTTTTATACTAGTCAGCTTAGCAATTTGGATGGTTAATCAATTTCGCAAGTATCATCCTCTTAAAGTTCTGATATTAGGAATTTATGCGCTACAGCGACAACGGAAACCCCAAGGTACATCTCAATGAAAATATTTGCAGCTTTACCGCGATGGGTTACTTGGGGACTAACACTACCGCTGCTTATCCTCAATGGTTGGGTGTTGCTCATTGTATTGAATTATTTTCAGTCGATTGTATCTGTGTTTGTGACCGCGATGCTGCTGGCGTTTGTGTTAAGTTACCCAGTCAATTTGTTACAGCGATTTCGCCTATCTCGAACGCGTGCTGTGTTACTGGTGTTGTTACTGACGATCGCGCTATTGGTAATTTTAGGTATCACTTTAATTCCACTTTTAATTGAGCAGGTAAATGAACTCGCTAACAATATTCCACTCTGGATTGATTCAGGTAGTCAACAGCTACAGGCACTTCAATCTTGGGCAAATGCGCGTCGCTTACCTGTAGATGTCAGTAAACTTACAGTTCAACTCGAAGAACGGATACCAACTCAATTGCAAGCAATTAGTGGTGCTATTCTCACATTTTTGTTGAATGCGATCGGTAGTGTGTTGAATTTGATGCTCACGATTGTTTTAACCTTCTATTTACTGCTGCATGGCGATCGTGTCTGGGATGGTATTTTTCAATGGTTCCCCCATAGAACGAGTGTTCGCATTCGTCATGCCTTTCGCCAAAATTTTCACAACTATTTTCTAGGACAAGCAATGTTAGCCGTATTGATGGGAAGCGTGATGACTCTCGCGTTTTTAGTCATCCGAGTTCCGTTTGGTCTATTGTTTGGGCTAGGAGTTGGGGTAATGGCGTTGTTTCCGTTTGGGGTTGCTTTGGGCATTACGTTGGTTAGCCTGCTGACTGCTTTGCATAGTATCTGGCTGGGGTTAAGAGTGCTAGTTGTCGCCACGATTGTCGATCAACTCATCGAAAATGGCATTGCACCTCAGTTAATTGGCGGTTTTACAGGGCTGAATCCTGTCTGGATTCTCTTTTCTTTATTAGTAGGTGCAAAGATTGGAGGTTTTCTCGGTCTTGTTGTCGCGGTTCCATTTGCCAGTTCTATCAAAAGTATTGTAGATAGCTTATCTGTTCCTGGACGTCGGATTGGCTCCTCGCCTGATAAAGAGGCATCAACTCCTACTACTCCTTGATTAGCTCAATATAAATAGACAATAGTTTGATAATTGAAATCTGTTGTTGATTTACCTAGGTGAAGTGATATTATGGCTGTTGAAGCTAGCAATTGTGATGGCGATCGCTTGTTGAATTACTTTAAACCAGGAGCGTAATTAATGATTGCAGCAGATGGATACAGAATCATCACAATCACAACACAGTATTGATATAGAGCTAGCGTACATTATCAATATCAGCATTCCGAGTAACGAGTAACAAACAAACCCGCGATCTTGACCAAAAATACGGATATTTGACTCCTCAGGAATATTATCATCTAAATCAACAGGAAAACCACATTTCTAATACTATTTATCGGGATACGCATAATCCTTACCAAGCTCACATCATAACTACAGCAACAGTTGAGTAGTACTTCTAAACTTAACTTAGCATAGCTCGCGTAAGTGAGTTGAATGCATTCAATAGCAGGCTATTTCTATAGACGCTCACCTACTCTTCTGTGTCAAAAATCTGTGGAATACGAAGCTTAAATATTTGATCAATTAACCTATTTGCCACTATTAAGTCAGTGGTGAAAAGAAACATAACTTAAAAGCTGGTAACTGTTATTTGGTAATTAGCAAAAATATCGGCGTTGCGGAAAGAGTAATGATATTTTTGCCAAAAAAAATGGAAGAATGAAATGCTTCTATGGCAACTCGAGTCAGAGCGGTCAAGA
>NZ_MRCC01000027.1 GCF_001904655.1 Chroogloeocystis siderophila 5.2 s.c.1
CTCTCTAACTTTTTTTCCTCATCTAAGAATACTTTGTTAGACCGCAACTTGGTATAAGGCTTAATTTGTTGACCAATGGTTGATCCAGAACCACGATTATCACTACGGTTAATGGGTTTAACATCCGCGTTGCCTCCATTTTCTAAGAACACTGCTTGCGGGTACTCATCTAGGTCTTGATTGCGCCCAGCTGGCGTACCTCCTGAACTTAGATAATTTTTTATAGATTGTTGGCGACGACGTCCAGCACCGGGACGGTCAATTGTTACTAGTCTAGGACGCCCCTTTGCTTGTGCTTCTAGGATATGTAATGCTGATTCAGGGTATTTGAGGAAAGGTACTTTTATTTGGGGAAATCCTACAGTAAAGATTTTAGCTAAACCCGCAGGTAAAGTAGCATCTAAAACATTACCGCCTGAAACTACCTGACTTGGTGTAATAACTAAAGTTGCCGTACAGGGTGAGGCAGCACCCTCATTCAACGCATGTACAGCCACCGTATTCACACCAGTTTCCAGAGAAATATTAAATGTCTGACCAGCATTTGTTAACAATACGCTCTCCAGCCCTGGTATAGTTTTCCCATTTACAGTAACACTAACTATGTCCCCATCTTGAGCTGAGTTGTCATACAGGGTAATTGAGATAGGATTACGTACCACAGTCACTTCTATACCGAAAACTTGTGGTGTAACAATGCTGTTTCCCGAAAAATCATCAAGGTCATTGCTATAAACTCTTTCACCAATTCTCTCCCCTGATATTACAACATTGTTTGGTATCTCATCAGCAGTAGTTTGAGAAACCAGAAGAGGCATAGATGTGCCAGGATTACTACCATTTACCCAAAGGGTCAAACTAATTGAAGAGAGGACAATACCAAAGCGAAGAAATTTAGAAATCATTTTATTAACTAACTCTTGAAGATACTCTTGTAACCAGTATCTTTTGTGTCTTCTGCTTTCGTCCTCCGTTTGAATACTAGGGTTATTATCAAGATTACTTAAATAAACGATCAAGAATGCCCATCTGACTGCTAATAAGTACGATTCTCTGAATAACTATCATGAAAGTGCTGTAAATAAGATTAAATGAAGCTTGTCAGTATTGCAATCTACACCACAAGATTTCTTACTCAGAAATCAGTACTTGAATTAGCAGTTACCAAAGGAAACAAATTAACTCATATTTCTCGCAATATCTTTATATTTTGCTTAGTATTTTTTTTGATTTATCCTACTACTTTCTTCAGTTATTCTGTGTCCAGAACCATTTGATTTAGCTCACAGTCACTAAAAACTACGAGTAAAATTGACCACATTTAGAGAATTGCGCATTAGAGTAAATAACTAGTAAATGCTACATTTCTGACTTATTGATCTCAGTGCTGGTATTCTAGGCACGGCTGTGCTTAGTCTTTTTGCTGGCATAGCAGCGCTTTTTATCGCAAGTGGGGCGTGTTCTGGGCTAACTCTAAATCAGATTAATTACTCAACTGCGTAACGATACGGCAGCCCAGGCGATGAGCTATTGCTTTACACACTTCTCTCACTCGCTCAACGATACTACATACTATTACGGTTCCCTAGGATATGCTGGTAGCTATTAGCGGAAGTTGACTCAAGCAGTGTTAGCCTTCGCTCGGTTGCCTGGAAGATGCTTTGAGTTTTAATAACTGCACTTTAGTTAAAGGTTCTTAGAGACACGGCTACATTTGCAGATGGGTTGAGTCTCTAAGTTATTACGTAGAACAGCGCCACTTACTATCTGTACCAATCAGTTTTGACCACACCCCAATTAAACGTTGCTCAATACAATATAGATACTACCAACTGCTAGGAGTGGTTTGATGAATACTGTAACCAATGTCTACTGGACAACAGATGATCTCAAGTTATTTCCAGATGATGGAAATCGCTACGAAATTATTGATGGAGAGTTGTTCGTGACCAAAGCGCCCCATTGGAAACATCAAAATGTTGCTGATAATGTTTGCACAGAGTTGAAAATTTGGTCAAGGCAAACAGGTTTGGGGGATGCTGCTACGACTCCTGGGGTAATTTTTACAGATGCTGACAACGTTATTCCCGATGTAGTATGGGTTAGCAATCAGCGTTTAGCAGCAATACTAGATGATGCAGGGCATTTAGTGGGTGCACCAGAACTCGTTATTGAAGTGTTATCTCCAGGAGAATTACAAGAAAAACGCGATCGCCAACTCAAACTGAAGCTTTATTCTGTTCAAGGCGTACAAGAATATTGGATTATCGATCCTCAAAAGCAGCAGGTAGAAATTTATCGTCGAGATAATGCAGTGTTGAAACTAGCAGCAACACTATATAAAGAAGATGATTTAAATAGTCCTCTTTTACCTGGTTTTAGTTGTGGTGTGGCGCAGATATTTGCTTAGCGATCGCTTCAATTACAATACTGGATTAAATGGTGAATATTCTTCAAATTGCCAACGTAGATTTGTGGCATTAGCAGTTTCTCGGACACGTTCAATTTGAAATTCGACAAGACGTTCTTTTTCCCAAACAATACTAGCTTCTCCTGTAAGTTGTAATGTCTTACTACATTCAAAATCAACAAACAACAAGCTTGAATTTGGATTAAGCGCAATGTTACCCAAAGTATTGAACATATTATTACCAACATAATCAGGAAATACAAGTTGCTTCGCATTCAATACTTGAATAAATCCTGGATATCCGCCGCGATGCGATGTATCAGCACCGCTTTCAGGATGCATACTGGCAATAAAGAATGTATCAGCAGAAGTAATCCACTGTTGCTGTTTTACAGTGAGACTATCAAAATCTTGAACCGACGCTGTAGGTAGCTGAGTGTCATCTGCAACTAAATGACGCCGCTGGATATATTTGGGGCAATTGAAATAAACTTGTTGAGTTGCGATATCAGTACTATCATCAGATTTTCTCGTAGCCTTCCCGTTAATTCTTAAACGTCGTCGAGTTGCAAAATCGATAACCAACAAACCAACTTGCAACGCTTCACCAGGAATTGTAGCTTGAATATTCACGACGCGATCGCCGATCGCTTGTATAAATCCAGGTTTTCCAGTCAACAGCGATGCGCAGACATTATTTGAATCAATAGTAGCGGCGATCGCAAATCTTTGATTTTGCAAAAAGTCTTTTGCTGCTGGCTTAATTGTTGCACCAATAATATTTCCCAAGTTCGCGGCTTCCGCTTGCACTCCCGCTTGACTTTGAACTGCAAGTTCTCCGGCGTGATAAGGAGTTTCCATGATATTTAGTGGCTAGTGGCTAGTTTTAGGTTTTGAGTTTTGAATTAGAAGAATTGTCTCAACTCTCTTAAACTCATCACTCAGCACTCAACACTCATAACTTTTTTAAACTCATAATTCTCCTATCCCTGATTAAACACCTGGCATACTGATATAACCAGGAAGATCTTTAATGCGGTTGATCCAATTAGTGACATGAGGATAAGCATCTAAAGAAATTTTGCCTTGTGGTGCTAACGCAATATAGGGAAAACAGGCGATATCTGCGATAGTTGGGCGATCGCATTCTAACCAGTCACGCTTACTCAAGTGTTCATTAAATATTTGTAGAATCTGATGTGCTTTCTGTTGTGCTAAATCTAAATCTAGCTGGGTATTAAATAGGAAATGCAATCTAGCCGCAGCTATACTATTTTGAATATTATTAGCTGTTATTGATAACCACTGCATAACTTTACTCATCGAGTCTGCATCTGTGGGCAACCATTTTTCTCCCCCATAGCGCCGCGCCAGATACACTAGAATTGCTTGCGAATCCCAAACTACCACGTCATTATCAATAAGTACTGGTACTTGCCCTAGCAGATTTAGTTGCAAAAACGCTGCTGATTTTTGTTCGCCTTCCGTTAAGTTGACAGCGACGATCTCGTAATCGAGTTGCAGGAGTGACAGCATTAACCGTACTTTATGGCAGTTGCCTGACAGGGGGAAATCGTACAATTTCATAATTTTAAGCACATACACTTTGATACCGATCGTTCGGTATATCCAACTTTACCGATCGTTTGGTACAATGTCAAGGAGGTAATTGAAATCGTTTAGATGTCCAAAGACAAAGAACAAGTCATTATCGAATTACTCAAAGTCTTTCGGCAATATGGTTACGAAGGGACAACATTAACGCGACTTTCACAAGCGACAGGTTTAGGCAAAGCGAGTCTTTACCATCATTTTCCTAAAGGTAAAGAAGAAATGGCGCAAGCTGTTCTCAATTACCTTGACAATTGGATGGAAACGAATATTTTTGCAACGTTGCGCAGTCACGATCAACCAATCGAGCGAATTCAGGCGATGACGCAAAAAGTTAATGAATTGTACAATGGCGGCGAACACGCCTGTCTTCTAGCAGTATTATCACTCGAATCAAAGTTGTTTGCTGAAGAAATTCAGAACGCTTTAAACTGTTGGATTAGGAGTTTGGCACAAGTTTTAATTGATGCTGGATTTGAAGAAAAACTAGCGCATCAGAAAGCAGAAGATGCCATACTGCAAATTCAAGGTTCATTAGTACTAGTACGAGGTTTAGGAAACACAGCACCTTTTCAACGTGTTTTACAACGTTTACCCGAAGAGTTATTGAGGATTTAGAATGCAAATTTATTTTAATATTGGGTGCAACGCATTTTTACTGTATCAATTCATTTATTATCCTAATTACTTGATATTTTTAATAACTATGAGTCATCTTCTTGCAAGTCTTCTATTTTACGTAGAGCTTGCTGTATAGTCTCCCACAGTCCATTCAACTTTACTTCTAAATATTTATGAGTTACCTTATCTCGCATACCCATCATTGCTTTCCAGGAAATATTAGGATATTTATCTTTTACTGATGCTGGACTTGTTTATCACTTCTCCAATAATTTGAATTGTTCTAGTCAATGAAAAAATTGTTTTTCTATCATCTCAAATCTAGCAAAAGTCATATTTTGTACAAATAAGTTACTGTATGGTAATGTTGCGTTCATCAACTGAATCTGAGTTAAAAGACTACCAATCAAACTTTAGTTTTTGTAATTTTTGGTAAGCTTCTACTCGCTCAATCCACTGTTGCCAATAATGTTGAATTTGCGGTGGTTCAAAACAAAAAACTTCGGCTGGTGTGTCTGGAATCGCGACAACTAAGAGTGCATGATCGAGTTTAATGCCATAATCTTGGTAAGTATGATTGACGGCTCCAAGATAAGCAGCAATTTGTAGGGGATATTCATAAAGTCGCTCAATAGAACCTTTTGGTTTATCAGCAGTTTTCCACTCGCACAGAACAGGAGTATGTTGGTAACTGGCGACGCAATCGACTTTGCCAGAGTAGCCTAAGTCGTAGTGAAAAATCGAGCCTTCAACTAGGCGCACAGTATCGATATCTTGCAATACTGGTTTGATGCTTTCCCAGTAAGAAATGCTATTTTCTGGACAAATAGTATCTTTACCCAAAAGATAGCGCTGAATTTGTTTGTGTGTTTGTGTACCTCGACGACTTGCACTTCCTGCGATTTTATTCGCTTCCTCTGTACCAACACGCTGTCGCCAATTGAAAAGTCTTTCGCGTTGTTCTTGGGGTTTGGTGGCGTTGAGAATTGTGGTGACACTTGGTAGGCGATCGCCTTTATCATCCACAAAAAATTGCTTTCCTTCTAACCGAATTGATTTTGCTGAAATTGCAGGTAATAAATCGATATTTGACGGCATTAGTTAAGTGTTGGCAGTAACTTAACTCTATTTGAGCAAGATTTGCGGCGAAATGGCTATGTTTACGCAACTTTGCTCTAAACTGCATCGTCGTGAGTAGTATGAAAACAGAAGTTTTGAGTGAGGGTGGAGTCAAATAGATATGTCCCGAATACGTCAGCTTGCTAGTACACTTTGTATGGTGATGATCATTCAAAGTCCAAGTGCGATCGCGTTCTTCGCAGCACCAAAAGCGATCGCGCAAACACATATATCACCTGTAACATCATCTACTTCTGATGCGATCCGACAGGTAGTTTCTGCGGGTTTAATGAAAAACTATGCTGATGGACAATTTCATCCTGAACGATTTATCAATCGCGCTGAACTTGCATCAATTTTAGTGAATGCCTTTGCCCTAGATACACGTGCTGCTGCTACTCAAGAAAACTTAGTGGAAGTTCAAGATGTTCCTGCTTCGCACTGGGCATTTAACAATATTCAAACCGTGCTCAAAACTGGTATTATGCGTGGCTATCGGGGGAATATGTTTTTTCCTAACCAAAGGGTAAACCGTGCGGAAGCCTTCGCGATTTTTGCACAAGCGTATGGAGTTTATCAATTTCCTGATGATACCGTTGCCGAGATTCTTACTCCCTATCCCGATGCAGCATCAGTTCCTACATGGGCAAGACGATCTATCGCCACTGCATTAAATGAAGGATTTGTCAATACTGACCCTCAAGGTAATATTAGACCACTACAGCCAGTGACGCGCGGTGATATGGCTTATGCGCTGAGTAGGTATTTAGTAAGACAACAGCAACCAGGAGTATGAGGAAACTAACCAAATCTTTTAGACTGATAGTGGTAAGTAAAAAAAATATTTCAATATTGGTATGTATTGGAGTTTTGATGGGTGTAAACGTAGTTAACGCTACACCTGCACATCAAGTACAAGAAGTTGTTTCTCATCTTGATGGCGCGATGGACACTTCCGCGCAAGCTCGTGCTAACCCTAGTGCACCAAATGTCCGCATTACGACTTGTAAAGTTACAGTCAAAGATGCTACTGCGATCGCGCGTCCTCATGCGGTTTTTATGTATCAAGAACAAGCACTTTTACAACGCCTTTCGAGAGTCTTATCGTCAGCGTTTTTTACGAATTGCACCAAGTGCAGATAACAGCAGTGTAGAGTCAGCTGTATTTAGACCCCCAACACCGCAAGCTTGGATTGGTTTGTGCAACAAACCTCAAGCGCAACGCATTGTAGACGTGAAAGATATTGGTACGTCGAACTGTAGTGTCTTCTGACGTCGCCAAGAACAGAATTATATCGGCGAAACAGCCGGATCTGGATGTCCAAGTAACTATAAAGGTGCAGTGCGAATCACAAATCGCATCACTTTTGATGCTAATGGTAATCAAGTTTGGGGCGCAGAAAGTGAAGCTTATCAATTTCGTTGGGTTAGAGGAAGCAAATGAGCAGAGGAAGTTAAGAAAATTCTTTTCATTCAAAACTTCATAGAGGTGAAGCCTGCTGTAAGTAGTTTTCAAACCGCTGTCGTAGTTCTTCAACGCTAAGGTCTTCCGTCCAATACTCTACTAAAGCATGACCAAATGCCCACGCATTACGCTCTGGTGATGAGCTATTTTCTAATATAAGTGACCAAAGTGAGAGAAGATCGAAGTTACGCCCGTTAGCAGGCTTCAACAGCGAGAAAAGCTCATATGCCATTTGCAGCTTACCAATCACCACCGGTAAATGTTCGACAGGAATTTGCTCGGCTAGGATATAAGCAAGTGTAGAAGAACCAGTTGATAGTGTAGAGATAAATTGCAAAATAGGACTTTTGAGGAGTGCTGCAAGTCCTTGGGTAGTTGTCATTTGGAAAGTGTAATGGTCAATAATTTTAGCAGCAGCAACTGTGCGGGCTTCTAAGTTACGCAAAAAGCGGGCAAGTCGCAGTTGCTTTGCAGGCGAAATCGCCTCGACTAATGCTAAGGATAGTGCATCAATTCCCCAAGCTGTTCGACTAGAATCGCCAGTAACGACCGGTAAAACAAGATCGCATTCACTTAACAATTGAGCGCGATATGCGGTTGCTTCGCGAATTGCAATTTCTTTTGGGCGAGCCTCCTTTGGAGGAGCTACGCTAACGCCCCACTGCCAATTATACGGCGGTTCCCACTCACGAATTGGACGTAGACGATCGACTTGAGTAACAACCGCGATCGCAGGTAAATCTGCAACCTCAGCTTTAATATCTTTGAGAAAGTCTACATCCATTTGCAACGCTGGATCGAGTGCTGGGGTAACTAATAGTAGTAAATCTGCATTCGTAGCATAGTCGAGAACAAGTTCGCGCAAATCATCGCGATTCGCTTGTTCGTAACCTGGAGTATCCCACAGCGTCATTTCGCCTGTATCTGTTTGCCAATGGTAGTTTTGAATGCGATCCGTACTGGGTAAGACATCCACCTCAGCTAACTCGGCTTGAAATAAGGTATTAATCAAGCTGCTTTTTCCCGCGCCAGTGCGTCCTGCAAGTAAAATACTGACAGGCTTTTGCTCAACTTCTTCTACAGGTTCAGCTTTCTGTAAGATTTCGCGCAGCGTTTGTGTTTTTGCTTTTGGTAATGTTGGAGTTGTCGGAGAAAATGTACTCGGTAGCGTAGTACCCCCATAAAGTGCGATCGCTTGCTTGCATAAATTGCGTAAAGCCGCTTCGCGGAGTAATTGACTCAAATTAACTAATAGTTGCTGCGTTGCTTGGTGACTTGATTTTTGCGTTGCTTGTTTAGCTAATGCTACTGCTGGATTAAATAACCATTGCGCCCAGTTCCAAACTTGCTGAACTTTCCGCGCTGAAGGTTCGAGTTTTTGATAAACTTCATAAGCTTGATAAGCTTGCCCTACAGTCACTTGATTGAGTGCAGGCGATAACTTTTGCATCCACCGATCCATGTCATCAACAGTTCCGCGAATCAATCCATAGGCTTGGGGAATATAGATATTGAGTAAGGGATACTTGACTTCAGGATGGTAAATATGGGCAATAGCGACGACAAGTTCCTGACAGCGTTGCCAAAAAGTTTGCCAATCTTCCCAAATCGGGCGATCGCTTTGTGATTTTTTGAGTATTTCTTGAAGTATGGTTTCTGCGTTATGTGTTGTATCACCTGCTAGCGGTGTTTCCTGATCTGCTGCAAGTTCTTGGCTTACTTCGGTTACAACGGCTTCAATCTGCGCTACTGCAGGGCGAGTCCACTTTACTAGTAACCAACGCCAACCGACGAATACTAGAATGAATACACCCCAAATCCAATTCACGCGCCACTCGTGAATTTGCCACCCAGCTGCCAATAGCAAGAAACCGATGATTCCTGCAATTGGAGTTGCTAACACTACCCATTGCCACACCTTGAGTCGCACCATATATGCCTACCTCGATCAGATCTCTATTGTTGATCTAATGATGTGCGTTACCAATAGCAACTTCAAGCTTGTAAGTAATTAGGTAAAAATAAATGTCATTTGAAGGTTGGTCATTGGTAATTGGTAAAAATATGGACTAACTTTCCCTTACCCATTACCGATTACCCAACTTAACAAGGGCTAGAAACCGCAGCCGCCAA
Organism: Chroogloeocystis siderophila 5.2 s.c.1; assembly: GCF_001904655.1. NCBI lineage: Bacteria > Bacillati > Cyanobacteriota > Cyanophyceae > Chroococcidiopsidales > Chroococcidiopsidaceae > Chroogloeocystis > Chroogloeocystis siderophila. The sequence goes on from NZ_MRCC01000027.1 coordinate 9,360, forward strand.
AGAAGAACTCACAATCGAGGCGCGGACACTACTTTGCGTTGGAGTTGCGTTATTTTTACTCGGACTCAGTGCGGTTCAATGGGCACCACCGCGATCGCTACCAAGACAAATCTTAAGTATTCGCTTGCTATCTGTATGAATTTGTGCTGTATTAATCTAGTTTGGGTTCTTAGCTCCCCATATTCTGCTATTTTGGTTGGGCTAGCAAGCTTTGAATCTTTACGTTGGAGTCACTAATTGCTTGAGTTATGATCTGAACAAAGAACAATGCAATTCCTATGGCGCTCACTACAGCCAAGTGGACAATAGACGACTATCATCAGATGATTGCAGCGGGGATTTTAGACAAGCGGCGTGTAGAACTGCTGCGTGGAGAAATTGTTGAAATGCCACCCGAGGGAGAACCACACGCCTATTATAGTAGTGAAGCTGGGGAATATTTAATTCAATTGTTGGGCGAGCGCGCTACAGTTCGTTTGAGTAAACCGATTACACTTCCTAATGATTCTGAACCTGAACCTGATATTGCAGTAGTTCAGAGATTAGGAAGGGAATATTTATCACATCATCCCTACCCAGAAAATATCTATTGGCTAATTGAATACTCAGATTCCAGCTTAGAGAAAGATTTAGAAATAAAAAGTAAAATTTATGCTGAAGTTGGAATTGCTGAATACTGGGTAGTTAACCTGAGAAAAAGACAACTCATTGTCTTGCGAGATTGTCAAGATGAAGATTACACTTCCAAATCCACATTAGCTGGAGGGACAATTTACCCCTTAGCATTTCCATCGGTAGCAATAGCGGTAGATGCAATTATTGGTTGAGTAAGTGAAAATAAAAGTAACTTAAAGGCTGGTAATTGGAAAAATACTTATTAAGAATTCCTATTACCCCAAAAACAACTTATACGCTGGATTCTGGCTTTCATCCCAGTAACGATAGCCCAAAGTCTCAAGAAATGCTTGCCACTGTTCCATCTCGTGCGGTGGTACTTGCATCCCAACAACAATTCGCCCGTAGTCTGCACCGTTGTTGCGGTAGTGAAATAAGCTGATGTTCCAATCAGGACTCATTGAACCAACAAACTTCATTAACGCGCCAGGACGTTCGGGAAATTCAAATCGGTAGAGTAACTCATTGTGCGCCAGCGGCGAATGTCCGCCCACCATGTGTCGTAAATGCAACTTTGTCAGTTCGTCATCGGTTAAGTCGATCGTTTTGAAACCACAATGTTCAAAAGTTTCGACTAACTTAACTCGATCTGCACGGTTTTCAATCTGCACTCCTACAAAAATATGTGCTTCTTTTTCATCGGCAATGCGATAGTTGAACTCGGTTAAGTTGCGCTTACCGATACATTCACAAAACTTACCCAAACTACCACGTTGTTCGGGAATTGCAACCGCATAAATAGCTTCGCGACGTTCGCCTAATTCTGCTCTTTCTGCAACAAAGCGCAAGCGATCAAAGTTCATATTCGCACCGCAGGCTACTGCAACGAGTGTTTGTCTCTGGATTTGTTCGCGTTCGACGTAAGCTTTGGCAGCGGCGATCGCCAACGCCCCCGCAGGTTCTAATATTGAGCGCGTATCCTCAAACACGTCTTTAATCGCAGCACACGTAGCATCTGTATCAACCAGCATAATTTCATCAACATACTGCTGACACAAATGAAATGTCTCTTCACCAACTTCGCGCACCGCAACACCATCTGCAAATAAACCGACTTGCGATAATCGCACGCGTTTTCCAGCTTTGAGCGACTGATACATCGCATCAGCATCGACAGGTTCAACACCAATAATCTTAATTTCTGGACGCAACCTTTTCACATACGCTGCAATTCCCGAAATCAATCCGCCACCACCAATCGCGACAAAAATAGCATGAATTGGTTGTTGATGTTGCCGCAAAATTTCCATCCCAATCGTTCCTTGTCCAGCAATCACCTCTGGATCGTCAAACGGATGAATGAACGTCAAGTTTTTTTCGGCTTCTAATTGTCGGGCGTACGCATAAGCATCGTCATAGGTATCGCCGTGTAATACCACCTCACCACCACGCGATCGCACTGCATCAACTTTAACTTGAGGTGTCGTTACTGGCATCACAATAAATGCACGTGTTCCTAAATAACTTGCAGCTAAAGCAACACCTTGGGCGTGGTTTCCCGCCGAAGCAGCAATGACACCTTGTGCAAGCATATCCGGTGGTAAATTCACCATTTTGTTATAAGCACCCCGCAGCTTGAAGGAAAACACCGACTGCATATCTTCGCGCTTGAGGAAAACTTTGTTATTCAACCTTCCAGATAAATTTGTAGCATAATCAAGCGGTGTTTCTTGCGCGACATCGTACACGCGAGCAGTCAGGATTTGTACCAGGTAGTCGCACAGCATGGGATGAGTCTATATTTAAGTGCCGAATAAGAGATAATTTTACTTTACTGCGGGATAGGATGAGGAAGAAGGTGCGATCGTGTGGCAATGATTCTAAACCTTACCAGAACGCATGAGCTTTACAGCATTTGTCAAGTGGCATCCAGACAACGGCAGACGCTATGAGCTACACAATGGAATGTTATCGAAATGCAACCTCTGTGATTTTTCAAGCGGCAGAAATGTAGAGGTATAGTAGACGATCGCTAGTAGGATAGATGAATATGCATCAACAACTTATCCTCCCGACAATGGGCTGTGGTACTTGGGCGTGGGGTAATCGTTTGCTTTGGGGCTACGACGAAAGCATGGATAGTCAATTGCAGGCTGTTTTTAACCTCTGCGTGAGTAACGGTGTCACATTGTTTGATACAGGTGATTCTTATGGAACTGGGCGCTTAAACGGGCGCAGCGAAACGTTGTTGGGACGTTTTACCAGGGAGTATGGCGGTGCGGGTAAAGAAGACATCTGCATTGCAACTAAGCTAGCAGCGTATCCTTGGCGATTAACACGTCAGTCGATGGTGAAAGCTGGCAAATCTTCTGCTCAACGTTTGGGGCGAAACGTCGATTTGGTACAGATGCATTGGTCTACGGCAAACTATGCGCCTTGGCAAGAAGGTGTGCTTTTAGATGGGCTTGCAGATCTCTACGAACAGGGATTTGTTAAAGGCGTAGGATTATCTAATTATGGACCAAAACGACTGCAATGGGTGCATAAAAGATTTACAGAGCGAGGAGTACCAATTGCAACTCTACAAGTTCAATATTCATTGCTATCTACGTATCCTGTGACGCAGTTGAGATTAAAAGATGTTTGTGATGAACTGGGAATCAAACTAATTGCCTACAGCCCCCTTGCGTTGGGTATACTAACAGGAAAGTATTCCGAAAAAGAGCTTCCCAAAGGCATTCGCGGGCTACTATTTCGACAGTTATTACCAAAAATTCAACCACTGTTATTATGTCTACGCGAGATCGCTCAATCAAGAAACAAAACAATGTCGCAAGTAGCACTTAACTGGTGTATCTGCAAAGGCACCATCCCTATCCCTGGCGCGAAAACAATAGAACAAGCAAAAGAGAATATCGGTGCTTTAGGTTGGCAACTCGATGCTAACGAAATTGCAGAATTAGATCGAGCAGCGGCTAGTGTTGATAAACAGATGGTGCAAAATATTTTTCAGACTCAGTAATAACTAAATAAGTCATCACATACGCAGCAGCACGAAGACAGGTTCGCGATGGATCAACGCTGTGGGGATGTTTTGTGATTTTGGTTTCCTAGCTTGCTAGAGTGCGATCGCGTGATCGTGACAACGATCTCATCAGTGCGATTTGAGTTACCGCATTCCCGATAACCTATTACCCGCGCTTGACACGCATGATACTTAATTCTATCGCAATTCTAGCTTTTAGTATTGCAGTTAACATAGTATTCTAGGAGATCTCCTTGAGTGGCGAGCACAACATCCACCCATGTTGATTTATGGGAGGAACCTGGAATAGCTAAAACGACGATGAACGTGCAGGACACACTAGAAAAAACTCATCTCAACGACTTTGCTTGGTGGTTCTGGTTCGTTGTGCCACTATATCCGTTTAGCAAGCGACAAACAATTCGCAAAGAAGTCATCAAAGATACCGTTTGGACTTTTGACCAAGTTCAAGGAATTTTTTACGTTGTCGTGCCAATTCGTATGACTGTTGTGAAGCTTGAGCAAGGCTTGTTAATCTATGCACCAGTTGCACCTACTCCTGAGTGTATTCGCCTTGTCAATGAATTGGTTGCCGAACACGGCGACGTCAAGTACATTATCTTACCAACAATCTCTGGGATTGAACATAAAGTTTTTGTCGGTCCGTTTGCTCGTCGCTTTCCCAATGCGCAAGTGTTTGTTGTACCGAATCAGTGGAGTTTTCCGCTCAATTTACCGCTTAGTTGGCTGGGGTTTCCACGCGATCGCACGCACGTACTACCCCAAGATAGCAGCCAAGCGCCTTTTGCCGATGAGTGCGACTATGCTATTCTCGGTGCAATTGAACTTGGACCTGGGCGATTTTCTGAAGTTGCCTTCTTCCACAAAAAATCGCAGACATTACTTGTGACTGACTCGGTAGTGTCTGTACCCGAAGAACCACCCGCGATTGTGCAACTCGATCCTTATCCGCTACTCTTTCATGCTAAAGACAGTGCAACAGACGCGATCGCAGATAACCAGGCGAATCGTCGTAAAGGATGGCAACGTACTGCACTATTTGCTTTGTACTTCCGCCCTAGCGTCCTCGACGTTGTAGGCTGGGGGGAGGTATTGCGCAAGGCGATTATCGCACCAGATCGTTCGCGTAAAAACTATTTTGGGCTTTTTCCGTTCAAATGGACACAGAATTGGCAACGATCTTTCGATGCGCTGTGCGGAAATGGTCGTTTATTTGTTGCACCGATTCTGCAAACTCTGATTCTCAATCGCGCACCCAAGGAAACTATCGATTGGGCTAATAAAGTAGCAAGTTGGAATTTTGAGTGGATTATTCCTTGTCATTTTGACGCACCGATTAAAGCGCGATCGCAGCAGTTTAGGCAAGCATTTGACTTTTTAGAACGACACGATACATCGCCATTACCCAAGGAAGATTTTCAACTCCTTAAAGATATTGATGCAGGTTTATCTAAACTCGGTATCGTACCACCACCGCAGCATAAGAGTTAGAACCACTTATATCGTTTCGCTTTAAGTTGCTACAAATTAGGCAGCTTCAGGTGCAGAGGAAGCGGGGGAGAGTTATTCAAATAAAGCTTGACTTTCACCAATTACCAATCACTACTCACTAGCCACTTCCATTACCAATTACCATTCATTATTAAGACTTAATCCCCTTAAACCGCGCTTTTGCTGATTGAAACGCTTCTTGCATTACCGATTGAATCTTCTGCGGATCGGGTTTTTTCCCGCCCATCAAGTCACCAAAGTAAACACACGCTGCTTCGCCTAATGACCAAGTATAAGCAGCTGCCCATGATGCGGCGATCGCACTGCCAAATCCTGGGATAAATTTGACAATCTCGCGCCCAATAGCTTGCGCTAAAAAACCACCGGCGATCGCACTAACAATACCTCCTGCTTGCGATCGTGTTAGTGTCTGTCCGTACAATTTTCCGAGTAGTCCGACCATTGATACTTGCAATGCGGTTAATACGGGCATTGTGGCAAAAGGTAGCGGAACGGCGGCAAGCGTTGCTGCCATTATTGAGAAGGGTAAAATGTAGCGTCGTCCTACATCGCGGTAGAGATTACCAATTTTGTCGCCTACTTCTTGATCTAATAACTGATGAATTGCCCGCGCTTCGGCTTCGGGGAGGAGATCTGCTAAAGTATCGCGTAAAGCTTCTAAACCATAAAACACTGGAGTATAGCCATCTTCTTCGAGCGTGAAGTCGATCATCACAGCGCGATCGCACAATCCTGCAAATGCTTCTTGTATTGCTGCAAAGGCGCGATTCACATCGGTGTAGTTGGGTGGATAGGTCGGATGATTTTCAATCCCAGGAGGATAAACTTCGTGCAAGCACGTTACAGCCAGTAAACAGGGAATTGCAGGATATTGCTGCCGCAGTTGTGTAGCAATTTGTCTCAGTGTATCAGTCGCAAAATCATTAATTTTGACCGTGAGAATTAAAACTCGCGCGCGGTTACTTTCTTGCTGTAATCCAATTAATTCCTCAACAATGACTTGAGTATTTTGATTAACATCTCCAAGTCCAACTGTGTCGGTAAAAATCAGCAATGGTAGATCGCTTGCAGGATAAGCATAGCGTTCGGTGTGTTGCGTGTGCGGGCGGAAACCTTGGCCAATAATTTCTGCTGAAACGCCTGTGAGTCCTCGCACAATTGAACTTTTCCCCGCTTGCGGTTTACCAATCAACAGCGCTTCAGTTGTGGGTAATTCAGCGCGGACTGTTTCTAGAATTTCTGCAACTTGCGCGTCACTAATGCTAAACCATTTTGTTAAGGTTTGTGCGGCTTGCTCGACCGGTAGAAGCTTGAAACGTGATGTTGTTCCACTCCAAAAATCAGCAATTCGGTTTTTCCAATCATTCACCATCGAGTGATCAGGTTGAGCATCTGCGGGTGACAATTTGGTATCGCGTTGTTCAGTCATTCGCGTTGCAACAGTGAGGCTGTTACCTTAATTTTAATTTATTGGACGCTTGGCGAATGAATTTGCCGAGCAACTTCCCGTAGGGTAGTCCACGCACTAGGCACACTTTGTTTGAATAGCCCCGACTTTAGTCGGAAGGCGTCTGTAATTTTTAGTTCCAATCGGCTTGCTGTGGAATTTGTCTAGCTTCGTATTTTAAGCGATCGCCTTCATCTTGAATTTCCGCAGCTAAAGCTTGAAGATCGTCAGCAACTGACATCATTACTTGTTGCTTTTGCTTAAGAAGCGCTAACTCATTGTCATAACTTCCCGCAACTTGATCAATTTCTGCAAAGAGTTCTTTGTATTCGTCGGGTGGATTCTCCAACCAACTCGTAAATTTTGTTTGATGTTGCTGTACGATTGCTAGCGCTTGTTCCCAAGAGGCTTTACAGCGCATATCTAGCGATTTAAGAACCTCATATTTTGTCTTAAGTTGCTTGATTGTACTAACTGCGGCGATCTCATAGACTGTGGCTTTGAGTTTTTGTAGATTCATATTTTTACCCCATTGTGGGTTCTGCTGATATCTTTTTTAATTTACGGAGAAATTGCTCGTTCGTTGCGCGCAGTTGTTCATTTTCTGCGGTTAAAGTCAATATTTGGCAATCTTTCTCCGCAAGTAAAGCTCGTGCTTCATCACGTTCCCTCTTGTATCTTTGCGTGTGTGCAACCCTTCCGCCTAAACTTTGATTGTTTCTAGCAAGCTTGTGGCTATGCTGTTCAACCGCATCGTACTGCTTCTTAAGTTGCTCTAACTCTTTTTGTAGTTCTTTTACGGCATTGTTGTTTTCAATCTCTAATCGTAGCGCTTCATTCTCTGTCAACAAAGAAGCCACGCGCGTTTCTAGCTGTCGCACTTCCTGATCTTTGCCGAAAAGTTTTTCTTGCAGTACTTTGATAAGACGTAGTAGCTGAGATCTGTGTTGACTTATTTCTTGGTAAGAATGTTCAATCTCTTGAGCGCGATCGCGTAGACAACCCGCCCGATATTGAAGAACCTGTGCTGTACACTCATATTTGATAATCGCAATTATGCGACTGCGTTCTGGTTCTGTTAGCTTTTGCACCTCAGCGCTTTGCCGCAGCAGGTCATAGTTAGTATATTCATGACGTAGTACTTGTGTTGGGATGTGTTCGGCGATCGCTGCGATTCTTTCGTGGTTTTTTAACTGAACTCTGTCGTGCCAATAATCGAATAACGCTTTATTATCTAACATAAACTAACTTTTGTGCTGTTGCCTTTAATGCCACAGTACAAAAAAGTCATGTACAAGCGCACTATCTTAAATTTGCTTCAAGAAATCTTTATCGAGCTATGCAGGTCTCCTCAACTATTTTTCATATTCGAGCTTCAAAAGCTGGTGACAAGATTTGAACTTGCGACCGGCTGATTACAAATCAGCTGCTCTACCACTGAGCTACACCAGCACAATAATTAAATATAGCAAACATAGAGGCATTGGATCAAGACTTTTCTCAAAGCCAAGTGGATGAGCATAATTAAATATCACTCTTGTTAAGTTGGGTAATTGGTAATGGCTAATGGAAAGTTACTCAATATTCTTACTAATCACCAGTGACCAACCTTTTAATTATGTTTATTTTCACTCATTTACTGATTGTTACAAAACGACTATCTATTCACTGGGCTAACTGAAAAAAATCTGGTACGGTTTATCTTTATCAGGTAAACGCAGGTAATATCCAGGATTGGCATGGCAGCATTCACAGGACGCGATTTATTAAGCTTGGCTGACTTAGACGCAGATGAAGTGAAACAGTTGTTGCAACTTGCAGCAGAATTAAAAGCGGGAAAGCAACTGCACTGTAATCAAGTCCTAGGATTGCTGTTTTACAAAGCTTCGACGCGCACGCGGGTGAGTTTTTCTGTCGCGATGTATCAACTCGGCGGACAAGTGATTGATTTGAATCCGGATGTCACTCAAGTCAGTCGCGGCGAACCTGTAGAAGATACCGCACGAGTTTTGGATCGGTATTTGGATATTTTGGCAATTCGCACGTTTGAACAGCAGCAACTTGAAACTTTTGCGCGCTACGCCAAAATTCCGGTAATTAATGCGTTGAGTGACTTAGAGCATCCCTGTCAAATATTAGCCGATTTATTAACCGTTCAAGAGTGTTTTGGTAATTTAGAGGGATTGACGTTGACGTATGTCGGTGATGGTAATAACGTAGCGCACTCGCTGATGTTAGGTTGTGCATTGGTAGGAATGAATGTCCGCGTTGCAACACCTGCGGAATTTGCACCAGATGCTAAAGTTGTCGCGCAAGCGCAAGCGATCGCCCAAAACAAAACCGAAGTCACTGTCACCCAAGATCCTGAAGCTGCGGCAAAAGGGGCGGCAGTATTATACACTGATGTGTGGGCAAGTATGGGGCAAGAATCGCAAGCAACTTCAAGAATTCCTGTCTTTCAGCCATATCAGATTAACGAACAATTATTAAGTCTTGCTGATGCTGAAGCGATCGTTTTGCACTGCTTACCAGCGCATCGCGGTGAAGAAATTACAGATGGTGTCATCGAAGGTTCTCAATCACGCGTGTGGGATCAAGCAGAAAATCGACTTCATGCACAAAAGGCTTTGTTAGCAAGTTTGTTGGGTGTAGAGTGAGAGTGCTTCTGATTCAAGGCTGATCTTTGAGGAAGCAGAGGAAGCAGGCTTGATATCTAAAAAAGTTAGAAATTTGAAAGCAGCACACTGGGAAAATATTGCTGTTTAATTTGACAATTTTGCCCATTCTTCAGGAAGCATATTTGCTACAATCTCGAAGCTACTACCGTTTGGTCTAAGGATATAAGCAACGCCTTGCGGTTCGGGATAAATTCCTGTTGCGGCATCAAAAATATTGTCGTGACCGACAATAACTGTTACGCAGCGCATTAAGTAACTCTGCGCCACTGAGTCTATCTTGAAAAGTTGATTGTTGATAGCCCTCGCCACCTGTTGCCGTTGCTACTGTGGAATTGGGCGTTTGCGCTTCGTTTGCTTGTGGACTACTAGGAGTATTCGTATTACAGGCATTCATCGTCGTCGCAACAAGTCCAAGAGCTAAAAATAGCTCTACCGCCTTGGATTGCTTGTTCATAGTACTTGAGAAGAGTTAGCAAAAATTTTCTAGAAATTTAGGTTATTCTAAATTAGAAAGATTCTCAATAAGTCATCACAGAAATTGATACAATTTTAATTATTTTATGCTGTGATATTTATTTGTAGCAACCTTAAAATAAATGAGTGTGAGTAAATACAGTGATCGCACGGCTGTAAACTTCTCAAAAAATTATTTTTTCACTATTTTTGCTATTCGGGGCAATTATGTAGTACGAATGTTCTTATAGACCTTTGTATTTTGGCTTCCGAATTATGATGGAACCTCTCACCGAAGCGCAACAAGAATTATATGACTGGTTAACCGAGTATATTCGCCAACACCAGCATTCGCCTTCGATTCGCCAGATGATGCAGGCGATGAATTTGAAATCTCCCGCGCCAATTCAAAGCCGTTTGGAACATTTACGCTTTAAAGGCTATATTGAATGGACAGAAGGTAAGGCAAGAACAATTCGCATACTCAACCGCGCGCAACAAAGTGTTCCTGTTTTGGGTGCGATCGCCGCAGGTGGTTTACTTGAACCTTTCACGGATACTGTCGAACAATTGGATTTTTCGCACTTATTTTTACCGCCGCATACGTATGCTTTGCGCGTAGTTGGTGACAGTATGATTGAAGATCTCATTACCGAGGGTGACTTGGTGATTATGCGCCCAGTATCCGAACCAGAAAAACTGCGCAATGGCACAATTGTCGCGGCGCGAGTAGACGGATACGGTACAACATTAAAACGATTTTACCGGCGCGGCGATCGCGTCACGCTTAAACCCGCAAATGCTAAATATAGACCGATTGAAGTGGCGGCGACACAAGTACAAGTACAAGGTCTTCTTGTTGGCGTTTGGCGCGATTATAACTAAGTAGAGGTCAGGGATCAGGGGTCGGAGGTCAGCGTTAAAAGCGCATTGAGGCAATAACTCTGTGCTTCCGCTCGATTGCTATGGTTAAACAGAGATTTTGTATTTATTAATACTATGCAAGTCAATAATATTACTGTACACTTAAGGAAAGTTGGAAGTCGCTGAAAGTTTGGGGTTGCATCAGATGTATTTACAACAATCTCTTGATAAAACCTATGCGAAGCGATATTCCGACTTTCTGCGCGAGCGCAACCGACTGCGATTAGTCGTCGCCGCAGAAAACAAAAGCGACTATCAAGTTAATCAGATATTGCCTGGGTGTCCGCTTATACCAGCAACAATTCACCTACGTCCGTATCAGCGTCAAGCTGTCGCCAGTTGGTTTGCGAATAATGGTAGAGGGACGTTGAAAATGGCAACGGGTAGCGGTAAGACAATTACGGCGCTGTCTATCGCTGCTGAACTTTATCAAAAAATTGGTTTGCAAGTTGTGCTTATTGTCTGTCCATATCAGCATTTAGTGACACAATGGGCAAAAGAATGCGAGAAGTTTAATCTACAGCCAGTGTTAGCTTTTGAAAACTTGCGTAGTTGGCATTCTACACTATCAACGCAGCTATATAACGTGCGTTCTGGTAATCAACGGTTTTTGAGTGTGATTACAACAAATTCGACGCTCATCAGTGATAGTTTTCAATCGCAATTGCGATATTTTCCTGAGAAAACATTAATTGTGGGAGACGAAGCGCACAACTTAGGCGCACCAAGATTAGAAGAATGTTTACCGCGCAACATCGGTTTACGCTTGGCGCTTTCTGCAACGCCGGAAAGGTATTTTGATGATGTGGGAACGCAATCTTTATTTGATTATTTTGGTTCAGTTTTACAACCAGAGTTTACTTTAAAAAATGCGATCGCCCAAGGTGCTTTGGTACATTATCTTTACTATCCGATTTTGGTAGAACTAACTCATGCAGAAAGTTTAGCTTACGCGAAGTTAACCAAAAAAATTGGACGCGCATTATTATGGCAACAACGCGACAACGTTGCGATAGAGAATTTAGATTATGAAGACTTAACGCCATTACTGGTGCAACGCGCAAGGTTAATTGGTGCGGCGGAAAACAAGTTAAACGCTTTGCGCGATTTGATGAGGAGTCGGCGCGAAACGACGCATACGCTATTTTATTGCGGCGATGGTACGCAAGAAAACCGGCGATCGCGATCGGCAAACGATCAACTTGAAGCTGTCTCGAGAATCTTAGGCTTAGAACTTGGTTATCGAGTCAGTACCTACACCGCCCAAACACCGCTATCAGAACGCGAAAAGTTACGTCATCAGTTTGAAACTGGGGAGTTGCAAGGTTTAGTAGCAATTCGCTGTTTAGATGAAGGTGTGGATATTCCAGCAATTCAAACGGCAGTGATTTTGGCAAGTTCGGGAAATCCTCGGCAATTTATTCAGCGTCGAGGGCGAGTTTTGCGCCCGCATCCAGGCAAAGAACGTGCCACAATTTTTGACATGATTGTTTTACCGCCAGAGTTGGATCGCGAAACTTTAGAAGTTGAACGCAATCTCTTACGCAAAGAGTTACGGCGGTTTGTCGAGTTTGCCGATTTGGCGGATAATGCAGGGGAAGCCAGGCTGAAATTGTTAGACTTGCAAAAAAGATACGGTTTGTTGGATTTTTAGGAAGCATTACAATTATAGATATCCTTTGACTTCCTTCGGGGCTACTTAAACGAAGTTGACGAGCGCACACTGTGCGTAAGAGTTTTATGAGTAAGTCCACGGGGGTGGACTTTGTTTATTGAGTAGCGAATTTATCCGCAATTCCTCTCTAAAATTGGAGGGCTAGTTATATTTCAACTTAGCAATTGTAAAAAGAGACTGCGGCGATTTTAAAGTTAATAGAACGCTTGTCCCCTTAGAATCTTATATTGGAATTACTGCTGATTCTTAAATTGTTGTGAAAGCGATTACTCTTCTTGGCTCCACTGGCTCTATCGGTACGCAAACCCTCGATATTGTAGCGCAGTATCCCGATCAATTTCGGATTGTGGGTTTGGCAGCTGGGCGTAATGTAGAAATGCTTGCGGCTCAGATTCGACAGTTTCGACCAAGTATCGTTGCAATTTGTGTGGAAGACAAACTGCCCGAACTCAAAGAAGCGATCGCCGATCTGGATCCACAACCAATTTTGCTCGCGGGTGAAGCTGGAATCGTTGAAGTAGCGCGTTATGGTGAAGCGGAAACTGTTGTGACAGGAATTGTCGGCTGTGCGGGCTTATTACCAACAATTGCAGCGATTGAAGCGGGTAAAGATATCGCTTTAGCTAACAAAGAAACGCTGATTGCAGGTGGTCCGGTTGTGCTACCGTTAATCGAGAAATACGATGTAAAAGTATTACCAGCAGACTCCGAACATTCCGCAATTTTTCAATGTCTTCAAGGTGTACCTGATAAAGGATTGCGGCGGATTTTACTCACAGCCTCTGGTGGTGCTTTTCGCGATCTGCCTGTGGAGAAGTTAGCGCAAGTTAAAATTGCAGATGCCTTAAAACATCCTAACTGGTCAATGGGTAAAAAAATTACGATTGACTCGGCGACGTTGATGAATAAGGGCTTGGAAGTTATTGAGGCGCATTTTCTCTTTGGGCTTGACTATGATCGCATCGATATTGTCATCCATCCGCAAAGTATTATTCACTCGTTGATTGAACTGCAAGATACTTCAGTGTTAGCGCAGTTAGGATGGGCGGATATGCGTTTACCGTTGTTGTATGCATTATCGTATCCTGAACGCATTTATACAAACTGGGAACCTCTCGACTTGGTAAAGGCAGGGAATTTGACGTTTAAAGCCCCCGACCACCAGAAATATCCTTGTATGCAACTTGCTTACGCAGCAGGTAAAGCTGGCGGATCAATGCCAGCAGTATTGAACGCAGCTAACGAACAAGCGGTAGCATTATTTTTAGAAGAGAAAATTCGCTTTTTAGATATTCCTCGGTGTATTGAACAAGTGTGCGATCGCCATACCGCAGATAATTGTACAAATCCATTGCTAGAGGACATTGTGAACGCGGATCGTTGGGCAAGACAAGAAGCGATCGCTGTTTGTGAAGCGTTGGATAGTAGGATGGTTCGTTAGCTTCAATAGGAAGATTTTTGCTTCATAAATCCACGCTAGTTGCTCAACGCGAGGAATCCCCCAATCTTAGGGGACTTCCGAGCCGGCTCTGCTTCAAAGTCCCCCTGGGATTATGCAGGGCTGATACATTGACAGAAGGAAAAAAGCCTTTGGAGAGCATGCGCCAGTTATCGAATCGCAGCGGTCAGCAAGGCAAACCACTGCGGGCGCCACAAGTTGAGGGACTTCCGAGCGGAGGATAGTTGCCAAGACCTGCACACAAGGGCGTGCTGTCCTCCTGGAGAACCAGTTTCTTCAGCCAAGGCCAGCGTCGCGGTGCCAAAGTTCACGAAGGAGACGAACCGGCGGTGCAGGCGCAGGCAGCGAACCGATTCTTTTCCTCTACCTAAAGTGATGAAAGATGGGTAACTCTGACTCCTGACCTCTACTATATTTAAAGATCGTACATTTTTGAGGTGAAATAGTGCATCTGTACTCTTATGCAATTTTACTTATCACTAACTTGGCGTTACATTAAAGGCTGAGGCGTTTGATATTACTTTAAAATCTAAATAAAGCTTGATTAGTTGCAAGCTAGTGTTTACAAGCCGAGTTACAATGTCAGAGCCAATTCCACCGATTACTCTGCCTCCAGCAGAAAACCCGCAAACTGAAGGCGAGTGGCTACAACACGTTTTACAGCGGTGGCTTGATGAAGAGTTTCTTCCTGAACCAGGAAATCACCAAATTGCACAACGCGCAGCCCAAATCTTTGTTCGGCAAAGAATGGAAGGCGAAAACGATTTAGGTTCGCTGGTGCTTGCGATTGTGACTGAAATGCAAGCTTTTGATTTTTCGCAAAGTTTTTATGGCGAATTTGCGATCGCCAATGCAGTTAGTGACTTACTTTTAGATAGTTTAGGTATTGATCGCTGTTGTGGTCAATAAAGAAGAGGTCGGGAATCGGGGATCAGAGTCGGGGATTAAGAAAGAAGATTTTCTACCCTTAACCCTTCTCACACACTTGTCATTCCCCGTTGCTCTTTTGCTATTACCAGCTAGATTTGACAACTCCAGGAAGTAATCCTTGGTGTGCCCATTCGCGCAATACGTGGCGAGATAGACCAAAATCCCGATAGACTCCTCTAGGACGCCCCGTAACCCAGCAGCGGTTATGCAAGCGTGTTGGTGCGCTATTGCGTGGTAGCTGTTGAATTTGGCGATGAATTTCTAACTTCTCGCGTTGTGAAGTTGCTTGTTCAAACTGCTCAATTAACGCTTCTCGCTTTTGCGCATACTTTGTTACAAGTTTCTGGCGCTTTTTCTCGCGCTCAATCATACTTTTTTTAGCCATGTACAGTTTCCTGAATTAAAGACACCATTCTCTATTCTAACTTTTTGCAGCGGATTGACAACAATTCAAGTAGCAATTCGGAACGCATTCATCAAGTTAATTCAATGATTACTGGCGATTTGAGTATACCAACTGCATTAAATTAATTATTGATCTTGCACAAGCGCGATCGCCTCCTAATCAATCGCGCTTGTGCAAAAATTGTATTCTCAACCTTTTAGTTTCTTCTAGAATGACGTTGGTTCCAACGCAAGTCCCAATAAAGTGTTCCAATCGCGATCAACAACAAGACACCTCCGATAATGCCCGAAGTACCCAAATTTTCACCCAATAGCCACCATGCCAAAATCGTTGAAGTTAACGGCTCAAGTAGGGTAGCAATGCTAGCAACTGTAGCGGGTGTATGACGTATCCCGCTGAAATATAGCACGTAAGCAAAGGCAGTTGTGACAATGCCTAAATACAACAGAGCTATCCAACCGACAAAAGGGTATTGAAGCACCAACCCAGTTATTAACGCGATCGGTAAAAGAAAAACTGCTCCAGCAAAGAAGCTGACTGTGAGTGATTGCAGGGGATGATAGCGTCTTGATAGTAATCGACTACATAGCGTCACCGATGCATATGCCAATGCTGAACTGAGGGCTAAACAAACTCCTAAAATTTGCGATCGCACTGTAATCTGTCCAGGTTGAACATTAACTAGCAATGCTGTTCCTCCAACCGCACACAAACCTGCCAAAAGTATTCCCAGCGTAAACCGCTCATGCAGTATTAGTGAAGCTAGTAGAGCAACCCAAACAGGCGCAGTACAAAGTGTGATGAGTGTAGCAGCTGCCACACCGATGTAGCTAATAGATGTAAAGTAACAGACTTGATAGAACGCAGTCATTGCTCCAGTTAGTAGCATCAACGCCAAATCGCGTTTGGCAATTTGCAACATTTGCCATCCTACTAAAGTACGCGCACAAGCAAAAAACAACACAGGTAGCGAAATCGCTAACCGCAAGAATCCAATTGAGAAGGAATTACCTTCAGACAATGTGTAGATAGTCTGAACAAATATGCCAACTGTCCCCCACAAAATTGCTGAAACCATAATCATCAGCAACCCAAAACTAGCGCCCTCTGGGGCGTTATGATAATTCATTAAAAACCTACCCTTGTTTTGGAACGTCAATCAACGGTTTTGGTAAGGGCAAGATGAAAGTATAAAAAAATTAGCCCAAGGCACAGACTGCAACGAGCAGATTGAACTTTAGTCTACTTTATAGCTTCCTGCCCTATTAAATGTAGGCAGGAGGTGGCGTAACAGTATAACGAACTTTGTACCGAAACATCTCGTTGTTAATTGCTTTAGAGCTTCTTTTGTAAGCTACCACAAACTCAGCGTTAGCAAAAGCAATTCACTGCCAATTCGTAAGATGATTTAAAACTCAAACACCGATAAACAGATTGAGGCGACTAAGTAGCGGGAGTTTGTGCTGGCAAAACTGAAGATAATTCCTGCTGCGGCGGATTCATAAGATTAGCAGATGGACATAAGTCAGCTAGCACACAAGCGTCACACAAAGGATTTCGGGCTTTGCAAATTGCCCGACCGTGATAAATTAATCGAATCGACCAGTTTTCCCAGTCTTCTTGAGGTAATAAGCGCATCAAGTCACGCTCAATATGCAGCGGATCGGTATGCTTTGTTAATCCTAAGCGATACGATAACCGCTTGACATGAGTATCTACTGTTACTCCAACATGGATATCATAAGCATGAGCGAGAACAACATTAGCCGTTTTGCGCGCAACTCCTGGCAACGTTAACAATTTTTCCATCCGCGCTGGCACGTTACCACCGTACTCTTGCACCAAGATGCGACAAGCAGCTTGAATGTTTTTTGCCTTGTTACGATAGAAACCTGTAGGACGAATAATCGCTTCTAATTCAGCAAGATCGGCATTCGCGATCGCCACTGCATCGGGAAACCGCCGAAACAACTCTGGTGTCACTTGATTCACGCGTTCATCAGTACACTGCGCAGAGAGAATCGTCGCTACCAAAAGTTGCACCGGCGTCGCATAATTTAACGTACAAGGGGCTTCTGGATACAATCGCTGCAAGCGATTCAGAATTTCCAGTGCCCGTTGCTTTTTACTTGCCAATTTACGAACAATACTCACTAGAACAAATTCTGCACCCACTCAAGGTTTGCAGTATCGCGCACAATTAAGAAGATACCTAACCCCAACAATAACATGAGTCCTGTTTGCATGACTCCGTCTTGAATATGGGTAGGTAGAGGCTTACCACGCAAGCCTTCAATAAGTAAAAACGCGAGTTGTCCGCCATCTAACGCAGGTAGCGGCAGAATATTAATCAAAGCCAGGTTAACGCTGATTAACGCTGCAAATTGAAAGAGGTTTCCTGCATCCGATTGAGCGATACTTGCGCCAATTTCTACAATTTTTACAGGACCTGCGACTTGATCGGCGGTTTGACTAAAGTTACTAATTAACTGAACAAAACCTTGCCCTGTCAAAACGACAATTCGCTGAAATTCAGTCGCACCTGTCGTAAACGCTTCTATGATATTGCTTGCACGCTGACGTTCGACTTTACCATTAGGCGCTAATTGTACGCCGATGCGTCCTTGACCATCTTCACCAGCTTCGGGTGTGACGTTCAGCGAAATGGTTTCGTCGTTGCGTTGAATTGTCAGTGGTAATGATTGATTTGGGTGTTGTTGGATCACCTGGCGTAGATAAGATAGTGCTTCTTGCGAAGCGGGTAATTCTTTCCCATCTACACTGATAATAATGTCTCCTGGCTTGATACCAGCTTGGGCAGCTACACTTGTTTGTTCGGTAACAACTGCCGGAACTAAAACGCCAGGCTCAAAATTAAGTTGCGGCGCGCCAACTGTACCAATCTGGATTACGAGTAATAAATAGGCAAAGATCAAGTTAGCAATAACGCCTGCACTAATCACTATTGCCCGATCAAGCACAGGACGATTGCGTAGTAAATTAGGATCGTTGGGCGGAATTTTGCTATCGGGATCGTCATCAGGAAACCCAACATACCCACCTAAAGGAAATGCCCTGACAGCATACTCAGTTTCCTTTCCCTGGTACTTTAACAAAACCGGACCAAAGCCCAGCGAGAAACGGTTAACGTGGATACCTTGAGACCTTGCTGCAATAAAGTGTCCCAGTTCGTGTACCACGATCAATAGCGCTAAAACTGCGATCGCTGCCAAAACTGACATAGATATACTCTATTTATCATTTACACATTTCTTTATTTTAAGACGTTGTTTTCGTTAACACCTCTTGCCTGAGATAAGGTTGCAGTGCTTCGGGGATGCGTACGGTTTTGTCAGGCTGTTGGTAGTTCTCCAAAATTGCCGCCATTGTGCGTCCTACCGCTAATCCTGAACCATTGAGTGTGTGCACAAACTGCGTGCCTTTTTTACCACTTTCTTTAAAGCGAATTCCACCGCGTCGGGCTTGAAAATCTCGACAGTTAGAACAGCTAGAGATTTCGCGATATTTATTTGCCGAAGGTAGCCAAACTTCTAAATCATACGTCTTTGCTGCCGAGAAGCCTAGGTCACCTGTACACAATTCCAAGACGCGATACGGTAGCTTCAATTCTTGTAAAATCGCTTCAGCATTTGCAACTAACTGTTGATGTTCGTGTTCTGAAGTCTCAGGATGAACTAATTTGTAAAGTTCGACCTTATTAAATTGGTGTAGGCGAATTAAACCGCGTGTATCTCTTCCATAACTTCCTGCTTCTCTTCTAAAGCAAGGAGTATACGCACAGTGATTTATTGGTAAATCTTCAGCCGCAAGGATTTCTTCGCGATAAAGGTTCGTAATGGGAACTTCTGCTGTTGGACTTAACCATAAATCATCTGCTGCACACTTGAAACTTTCTTCAGCAAACTTTGGCAATTGACCTGATGCTGTCAGCGATTGAGTATTAATTAGAATTGGTGGTAAAACTTCTGTATAACCTGCTGCAATTTGCCGATCAAGCATAAAATGAATTAACGCTCTTTCTAACGCTGCACCTGCACCAATTAATGTCACAAAACGACTTTGGGCAACTTTTACCGATCGCTCAAAATTTAAAATTCCCAAATGTTCGCCAATTTCCCAATGCGGTAAAATATCGGAATTTTGCGGAAGATACTCATCGCCCCAACGTCGAAGTACGACGTTATCTTCTTCACTCTTACCAAACGGAGTTGATTCACTCGGTAAATTGGGTATTGTCAACAACAAAGCTTCTAATTGCGACTTAATCTCTCTTTCTTGTGGTTCGAGTTCACCGATTTGGTTTTTGATATCGTTTCCTTCTTGACGCAAACTTTGAATTTCTGCGCTTTGCGGATCACTGCCTGCTTTGATTTTTTTTCCGACAAGTTTACCAATTTCGTTACTGCGGGCTTGTAGGTGCGATCGCTTCGCTTCAAGTTCTCTTTGTTGTTGGTCGAGTGTTAAAATCGGTTGCAAATCATAGTTTCCACGGCTTTGCAACCTTTCTTGTACGAATGATAGATTTTCTCGAATCTGCTTAATATCCAGCACAGACTTATTCCTGTTCTTGCCAATACAACAGAATACAACGCTTATGCCTATTCTGCCGCGATTTGGACTAGTTTTTATTGATGCGTGCTAAGAGAAACAGCGAAGCAACAAGTCCCGAAAAATGAGCCGCTACCGTATTTGTATTTGCTTGAACTACCAATATATCTAATGGGCGAATGAGTTGTTGAGGATTGTAAATCGCTGCGCCTAAACCTGTTTGCGGTAAAGAAAAAGACCTCAGTAGTAATGTACCTGCGATCGCCTGCGCCCCCAAGATCGTCAAGAGCATTCCGACCAAATTCACAATCAATCCTAAGCGCAGAATTTGAATTGTATCCGCCTTGCGTGGGCGAGTAGTAACATTTGCCGAAAGTAAACGTTTACCAATACGCGTGTAACGAAACGCTAAGTAAATGCCTAAACCTAATGTAACTAATCCACTCACGGCTAAAACGATGCCAATCCCTGTTCCTGGACTTTGTTGCGCCGCTGGTGAGGTATCTCGACTCACACTCGCCGACAGCAACACAACAGCCGAAATTACAGCTAAAACTAACTGAGTCCAAAAACTAAGCCAGCCAGCTATCCGAAATGCGATCGCAATTCGTTGCAACCCCGAAGGCAGCGAAGAATCTGACTTGTTAACCATCGTTCTAGTTTCAAGTAGCAGTACCTATAACTAGATTCTTATCACATTTGTTAGTGCTGCTGACAGCGCACTTAGGAAGAAGTTGCATGAACTTGACGAACATTCAATTGCGACTTGTTCAGACAAAGCGTGAATTTCTTGGGTAGTTTTGTCATCCACTCATCAATAATTTACTTATTTTCCGCATACTTAAGTCATAAATAAAATCGCTTTTCACTTGTTCTACTTTTTTCTCTGGCTAAGTTTTTTTACTTATAATTGTTTCGTGTGATGTGCGCTCTAGTTTACAAAATTTGAAACTCAAGTTATTTATAATTTATTTTTGACTACCCAGATATTTTTTCTCTATTAATCAAATATCTAATTTAGGAAGTTTAGCTTATGAGTACATTCAAGATAAGTATTTATAGTTCTAGTTGAGGGCTGAAGGTTCTTTGTTTGTTTTCGATTATTTTCCTACACGCAGAAAATATATATCATTTTTGAAGGTTATTTAGAATTAGTTATGTCTGCTTGCTGGTCACAGATACGCATTTAATAACATTAAAGTAATGTTAGTCTTCTATTCATAAAAATTCGCAGAAAAAAGCAAATTAAAAGTATAGAATTACTAAACGGCGTGCGTCTTTCAAATAGCCAGTAGGTAACTGGCATTTCAGTCGATTGGCAATGAGGACATAAATAGTTTTTATGATAGCTACCTGTTGTGATACTTGAATTTAGCCCTAGACGCATTAAGCGGTTTAAAAAAAAATGAAAATTCATGAAATCTATGAGTTTTTTCAAAACCCTCCTCCAACTTATTTATGCCAAGAATTAGCCGTATGTTATGTATTGTCAGTATTGCTAGAAACTGAGTCTTATGGAACAGAGTTAATTCAACGTTTAGAGAACAAATATCCTCTATACCGCCTTTCTGACACTGTTTTGTACAGCGCTCTCAAATTTCTTGAAGATGAAAAGGCTATTACTGGCTACTGGCGCAAAGTAGAAGGTCGTGGACGTCCGCGCAGGATGTATCAAATCAATCCTGATTGGTTGCCGCAGGCTCAAGAATTAGCACGCTTATGGCAAGGATATGCGAATAGTGGTATGCGTGTAACAAATCATCAATAATTAAAAGAAAACGTTGCACACTGTAACGACAAATGATGAGTGTTACATCTCTTGCTTCTACGTTGGTACTGACTTTGCTACTAGCAGTCGGGCTATTTTTCTTTATTCGAGCATCGGTCAAAGATCGTACGCAAGAAGTTACTCTTGTCTTTGAACAAGAGGAAACCTCTTTGCTAGAGCAATTACAGCAGTATTTTGCTCGTCGCTCATATCGCCTATCTACGGTTGACTCAGAACGAAATCAAGTTACATATGAGGGATTTGTTAAGCCGAGCATTTTCTTAGCAATATTTTTATCGTCGCTTGCAGCGATCGGAATTTTGTGTTTAGCACTTGTCTGGTCTTTACTCTTCCCGAACTTGAGTTCAATCTTCCTTGGTTTAGTGCTACTATCTCCTATGGCTGGCGTGTTTTATTGGAAAAAAGCTGCTCGTCCGGAGCAAGTTTTGCTCAAGCTTTCCAATCAGACCGACAAGCTACAGCATGAGTTACAAAGCCAAATTACAGTTGTTGCTCATAGAGATGAGCTAATTGAGCTACAGCGATCGCTCAAGTTAAAGCCTTGTGAGTAAAGCTCACTACTGCAATAAAATACCCCACCTAGATTTCCGGTCTTGAGTGGGGTAAAAATCAAAAATGCTTTGCTCCAATATTTGGCAAGTACTAGCTAGCTTTGCACGAAAGTCTTTTTTCGCAATTGCTAACGAGCTTGCCATCCATTGAGTCAACGGCTGTATTCATTTGCGAACAGCTAGGCTGTCTTGTTCTGGAGATTCTAACGTTCTCAAACTGGGAAACAAAAAATGGTTCTCTTCCACGTATTGTGCCCCGAATAGACCTTTTTCTGCCCAAAAATAACGGTCTGTTGTATGTTCGTTCCGTTTTACTAGTAGCAGCGCCGGTGGTAAAATCCCCTCCGCTTGAATGAATTTTCGCGCGGCTGTCACAGGTTTATCTTCACCACTTTCGATGCTAAATTGGGCAACGTGTTCGAGGATTCGGCGTCCTTCTTGGCGACGACGACTTTTGCGCTTCCGTCTCCTTGCCAACCTCTTTCCCTCCTCTTTCAAGCTGCATATTGTAGTCATGGTTACAAAAGCCGTCGTCAGTATATGAGATTGAGATGGAAAAATCAACTTTTGTTAAGGTTTTGATACAAAGTTGTTGAGCTTAGCTCAGGTGGATAATCTTAAAATTTATAACTCCAGATTGAGTCAAGTAGTAACTTTATAATTTTTAAATAGTTAGTATGTCGCCATAATGAAAAGGTAATAGGTAATAAATAGTCACCAATTACCAGTTACCAATCTTAACAAGCGATTCGCGTTATAGAGTAATTTATTGATGTCTGCCAGTTCTGAGTTAGTTGCGCTATGTCGATCACAGGTTGCTTTACTGACCCAAAGTTTAGGAGCATCCTTAAGTGTTGTGTACCTAACCGAAGAACTGCGAGAAGAAGGGGAATCACAAACAAAGTTAATTCCTGTAGTTGTTTATCCAGAATCAGCTGCTTGGCAAGCGGCAACAGCTTTAACACTTGTCCCAAAACTTAAGAATAGTTTACTACCGCTGCTATCTGATACACAAAGCTTTGCACCATCAGACGCTGTATTTCCACATATGTCAAATACAGATCGCACAGAAGATACAGCGGCGCATGACTACAATTTGTTACCTAGCACGCAAATTGTTTTGCCCTTGATGCATGACAACAGTTTCATGGGGTTGCTCGTGACAAATCGAGAGCATAAACCCTGGAATGAACGCGAACGTCATGAAATTGAACACGTTGCGCAAACACTGGCACTAGCAAGAGTACTCGACAAACGTCGCGAGTGGTACGAACAGCAGCTTACTCAACAGCAATCTTTAATGCAGACGCAACGCGATTTGCTCGATAATTTATTGCATCAATTGCGTAACCCGTTAACAGCATTGCGGACATTTGGCAAACTTTTAATTAAACGCTTTGTTCCAGGAGATGCGAATCGTAAAGTCGCAGAAAATATCGTTAGAGAGAGCGATCGCATTCAAGAATTACTCAAACAGTTTGACCGAATTATTGAGCTAACGCCACAGACCGAACCTGATCCCGAAAAATCTTTGTCGGTCACTCCTTTGGTTCTAGAAAGAACAGTTGAACCAGTCACAAAACCTTTAGTGCTGCTACCAAATATCAGCGAAAATATAGAACCATGTTCGGTTGTTGATATTCTCGAACCGCTGCTAGCTAGCGCTAATGCGATCGCGCAAGAACGCAATTTAAACGTTCACTTTGAGATTCCTGCTGATTTAGGCTTAGTCCAGGCTAATCGCGTAGCTTTAAGAGAAGTCTTCAGTAATTTACTTGATAATGCCTTAAAGTACACGCCAGCAGGCGGAGAAATTCACATTCAAGTGGAACCCAAAGAAGATTTTCAAAGTATTGCAATCAGTGATACTGGTCCAGGAATTCCCGCACAAGATTTAGAGCATATGTTTGAACGACACTATCGGGGTGTGCAAGCCGCATCACAAATTCCTGGCACAGGTTTAGGGCTTGCGATCGCGAAAGATTTAGTCGAACAAATGCAAGGAAAAATTGAAGTTTTTAGCCCTGCCAAGCACTTTACAAACTCAAATGATAGTAATCCTGGAACGACTTTTGTTGTGTGGCTTCCAGTAGTAAAAAAAGCGATTAACAATTAGCTAACCGCTCTAATTCACAAATCTAGAGGTCGGGGTATAACAATCGCAGGTGATTGCTTGTGTAGTTTGTGTTACACTACTGCGGTTGTTACTGTTGCTGTGTTGTACCAGGAGTTAGCACTAAATCCGAACCGAGTGTCAGTTGTAAGTCGGTCTCAGGATCGATCGCAACAAGGTCAACGCTGTCTCGACCCAAGAATAAACCGAGTAAAGCACCAACACCAGCACCACCTAGGACTTCTTCAGTTGCGATCGCGCGGTCTCCAGTGACCGCAGAAATGGCAGCAGCAGCAGCAGCACCTAAAGCCGCATTGCGCACAATTCGACCCGCATTCGCGCCGCGACGCACGCGTTCAGTACGAGTAATCACTTCTGAAGTAGCATCAAACGAATAACGCCGACCGCTAGCCAAAACTAACTCGCGGGCAACAAATTGCGATCCTCCTTCCGCTGGTCGCAGTTCGCCAACAACTTGGCTACCTGCGGGAATCAATACTGTACCATCGCGCGTAATAATGTTCTGTGCGACTGTCAGCGTTAAAGGTGCAGTTTCTTCGCGCGTGACTAAGATTCTTTCGGCTTGGTCGTAGCGTACTGGAAGACTTGTGCCGCTAGGAATTGTAACAGTTGCGGGTGCTGTTGGTTGCTGTGCTTGTCCGACAACATAAGGCGAATTCACTGCGGCGACTTGCCCTGCACTTGCTAAAGCTTGATAGATGAATGCGGCAACATCTGCACGTGTTGCCGTTTGTGTTGGATTGAGAAACTGAACATTCGGATAATTTACGACAATCCGTCGCTCAGTTGCGGCAGCGATCGGAGCGCGAGCATAGCTAGAAACAGCGTTCGCGTCGGCATAAAATTGGCTCAAGACGCTGTTAGCGTCGTTAGTTGCAGTGTAGTTAAGACCGTTAGCTAGCGAAACTAAAACTTGCTCGCGGGGAATATTTTGATTTGGTTCAAAACGATTGCCAGGATAGCCTGCTAGAAAGCCCGTTGTGTAAGCTTGCTGAATCGCTGCTGCACCCCAAAAGTTTGATGGTACGTCGGTAAATTGTACTGCGGGTCTTTGCCCTGCGCGTGGAAAAGCCCGACTCACCATCGCCGCAAATTGAGCGCGTGTCACTGGCTCTTCTGGTCGGAAACTATTATCAGGAAACCCAGCAATAATGTTTCTGCTTGCGAGCTCTGCAATAAAGGGAGTCGCCCAATAGTTAGCTGGAACATCAGCAAAAGTAGACGCTTGCGCAAACGATGGCGCAGGTGTTACAAGCGGAGCAACGGCACCAATGGTTATCCCCAAAGCCATTAGTCCAGCGGTTCCCGATTGCCAGTGCTTGAAAGTAGACATTGTCAAGGACTCTCCGAAAAAGATTTGGTAGCTATCTAGAATGAGTAGACATTAGCAGGAAATGAAGGTTCCTATAATTAACTAATGCCGGAAACAAGTTAATTTAAGCGTGAAAAAGCGTAAATATTGCTCTTTTTAAAGCAATATTCCCCACTGCCTGCTAAAAAATAATGACGTACGGTTGACAAATTAGTTGCTTTAGTATCCACACAAATTTGTAACTTAAAACACATTAGGCAGCGAGTGTCTGAAGATAGAGTTGTAATAAACCAATGACGATTTCAGGTGTTTCCAAATGCGGTAAGACACCTGTAGATGCGATCGCTTGAAATTCACGAATCGCCTGCGGGTTTAATTGTGCAAGTCGTCTTCCGAGATCGAGTGATGTAAATTGTGCAGCTTCTCCCCAAATCATCGCCGTTGGTACGGCTAGCTGTGGGATATACCGTGCTAAATCAAAGTAAAGCTCTCCTTGTAAAAAGGCAAGCGCGGCGTATTTGGCATTAGGTTGTTGTGCCGACGTTAAGTAAGCGGCTACCATTTCTTCCGTCACGCGGTCGGGTTTGGCAAAGAGAAATTGCTGAAGAAAGTTGCGGACGGCAATTTCATTTTGTGCGCCGACAGTGTAAATTAAATCATTTAAGAGCGGTGTACCAATCAGTTGTAGTGGTAATCGACGTCCTGCACCTTGTCCAAAATCGTCAAACCCAGAAGGACAAACAAGAACCAGCGATTGAAATAAATTCGGTTGTTGAACCGCAAGGCGAATAACCAATGCTGCGGTCAAAGAAGAAGCAACAGCGATCGCACGATGAGGGCAAGTTTTTTGCATAAATTCGGCAATCGTTGTCAGATAGTCATCGATTTGATAATTGCGCACAGGATGCGTCGATTGACCCCAACCGATTAAATCAGGCGCTAAAACTCGATAGCCGTTCGCAAAAGCAGGGTACACTTTAGACCACTCATAAGCAGAAGCCCCGCCACCAAAGTTATGTAAAAACACTAAAGATGGTGTCGTTTCATCTTGCCGGAATGTAGTCGATGCCCATATCGTATCAACAGGAGTGTAGTAGACCATTAACCCCAATGATGTTTGTACAACTCCTTGACCAAAGCCTGGAGGTTGAAACTGTAGCATAAAGATTTTGGATGGAAATTGAGTCAAAAACGAATATAGACGATCGTCTGGGAGCAGGCGTTTTTAGTAAGCTATTAGAAGCAAAACATAACGAGAGATAAAGCAATGATTCTGCCTGGAACTGCTGTACGCGTCACAAATCCTAACGATACTTACTACCGTTTTCAAGGACTCGTCCAGCGCGTGAGTGATGGTAAAGCTGCGGTGCTGTTTGAGGGAGGTAACTGGGATAAGCTAGTTACTTTCAACCTCTCAGAACTCGAACCTGTAGAGACTGGACGCAAAAAAGCCAAATAACCTGCTTTGAGTAACGCAGTGCCTTTCTCTCTGACCTCTGACCTCTGACCTCTGACCTCTTTTATGCGCCTTCCCCTACCACAATTTGCCACAGGCGATCGTGCTCCAAATCATATTGCTGAGGTGATTGAAACCTCAACAACCGAATTTTTGGCGCAGTGTCTAGAACCCGAAGACTTAAGCTTTCCTGTAATGCCGCCATTTGGCAGTTGGGTAAAATCTGTTGATGAAGAATCGGGTAATCAAGTCTACGCGGTAGTATATTATGCTACGACGATGCCGATTGACTCGATTCATCGGGCAAGAGCATTAGGCTTATCGTTACAAGACTTACGCGAACAACAACCGCAAATCTTCGCAATGCTCAAGACTGAGTTTAGAGCAGCGATCGTGGGATTTGAGCGACCAATTGAAGCGCGATCGCAACAACGTTTTTATCAGTATTTACCACCACGCCCACCGCAGATCCATCAAGCTGTTTATCATTGCGAACCGGAAACGATTGTTGCTTTCTCTGAACAGTTAGATTTCTTAAGAACTTTGCTACAAGTCAACGGTGCGCCCGTAGAAGCGCTAACAGCTGCGGCGATTCGTGAAGTTTATCATTTACGCAAAGCTGACCGCGAATGGTTAGTCAAGGCGGGGAGAACATTAAGTGTATTACTCAAAGACGACTATGATCGCTTGAAAGTTGTTCTTAGCCAAATTCATCCCTAAAAGAAGTCAGGCAATAAAGTCTTCATCTTAGTGTACCAAGGTACACTTTGCTGGAGTAGCCACGAAGGAAGTCGGAAGGCATCGTAATGCTGACTCCTTTTTAATCAATTCAACATACAATTTCAGGAAGCGGGATCGCAATTTGATGTAGGGAAAAATTATCAAGTTTTCGTTGCCTTCGTTGTCTTCCTTGCTCTTGTAGATGCTAACAGGCTGACTACACGAATCCCCCTAGCTTTTTTCCTCAGTGCTATCTATGTCATTCCTTTACGTCCTTGCAGTGGAACCGGCTTCCGAAGTTCTCACAAAAGAGCCAATCGTTCCTTTTGTGATTTTACTAATAGTCATTCTTGTCGTACCGATTATATTTGAACGGCTGCAACTACCGGGTTTGGTTGGGTTGCTGCTAGCGGGAGTTTTACTTGGACCTAATGTTTTAAACTTATTTCAAACTGAACAGCCAACAATTAGATTACTATCCAACATTGGTTTAGTTTACCTCATGTTTGTCGCTGGACTGGAAGTGGACATGGAACAGTTCCGGCAAACGCGTAACAAATCATTGGGGTTTGGGACTTTTACATTCTTAGTACCGCTGATTGTCGGAACACTCGTTGGGCGAATTTTTGGCTTTGGCTGGAACGCATCAATCTTAATTGGTTCGCTATTTGCTTCGCATACGCTGCTGGCGTATCCAATTATTAGCCGCTTGGGAGTCATTAACAACGAAGCAGTTACGGTTACTATTGGTGCCACAATTTTTACAGATATCGGCGCACTTTTAGTATTAGCTGTTTGCGTAGCGATCCATGCTGGAGAGTTTACTGCACTGGGTTTGACGACTTTACTAGGGTCATTATTTCTGTATTCGGCTGCGGTTTTAATCGGCTTTGATTGGGCAGGAAAAGAGTTTTTCCGGCGATCGGGTGATGAGGAGGGAAAGCAATTTCTCTTTGTTTTGCTGGCGGTATTTCTAGCAGCAGTGGGCGCGCAGTTGATTGGGGTAGAAAAAATTGTTGGCGCGTTTCTAGCAGGATTAGCCGTTAATGACGTTGTTGGGGAAGGACCTGTTAAAGAGAAAGTTGTTTTTGTTGGTAGTGTACTGTTTATTCCGATTTTTTTTGTAGATTTAGGTTTATTGATTAATATTCCAGCGTTTGTTGCCAGTATTAGTAATATTTGGCTAACGCTGGCAATTGTTATTGGTTTAATTAGCAGCAAATTCATCGCCGCGTTTCTCGCCAAGTTGATGTATCGCTACAACTGGCTAGAAACACTAACAATGTGGTCTTTGTCGATACCGCAGGTAGGAGCCACCTTAGCAGCTACACTGGTAGGCTATCGCGCCGGATTGCTCAATGAAGGTATGTTGAATAGCGTTATTGTCTTAATGCTCGTAACGGCTACTTTAGGGCCACTGCTAACGAATCGAGTAGCTGTCGGTTTGATGACGTCTACTGTGAGTGTCACTCCAGACGCATCAAAACCATTGTATTTGGATACGACAGACACCGAAAAGCCTCTAACTGTAGTCGTTCCGGTCTATAATCCTGATACGGAGCAATATTTGATTGAAATGGCGGCGTTAATTGCACGCCAAGCACAAGGGCGGCTTGTTCCACTGGCAATTGCTACTACTAGACCTGCACATATGGATGCACCGCAGTTGGAAAGTGCTATGGCAAAAGCTGATGCACTGTTGGATAAAGCGACTGCACTCAGCCACGACTTAGGAGTAACTGCCGAATCTGTACTACGTATTGACGATGCGATCGCGCTTGGTATTACGCGTGCTAGCCGCGAACAAAACGCTAATTTGATTGTCATGGGCTGGGGTAAACGCACGGGCTTTCGCGCGCGCTTGTTTGGCAATGTGATTGATAGTGTATTGTGGGCGTCGCATTGTCCGGTTGCGGTAACGCGCCTGCTCGAATCTCCCACCAAAATTCAACGCATTCTTGTCCCTGTGCAAAACTTTACGCCAGAAGCCTTGCGACCGTTGCGTTTTGCCTTATTGCTGGCTACAGCAATTGGAGCGCAGGTCACTTTGTTAAACGTCTGCGATCGCCGTATCAAACCAAGTAGCATTGCGTGGAACAAATCAAATATCGAGTTACTGTTGTCTAAACTTGCTTTACCGCAAGCTCCTGTTGTTGAAGTTGTCCCTCACGAAAATGTCGCACAAGCGATTACCACCGCAGCTAAAAATTATGATTTAGTTATCTTGCGCTCGATTCAACGTCGCACGAGTGCGGGCGGCTTAGCTATTAGTGACTTGACATCGCAGTTAGTCGCGCAACTTTCAGGGTCGATTGTCCTACTCGGAGAACCACAAAAAAGTAATGCTGCTGTGATTCGAGAGCAATTTCTCCAACGCTCCAACCGTACAAAGTTAGAAAGATAGTAATACCATTTCACTTTGAAGTTGGTACAAATAGGCAGCTTTAGGAGCCTGCGCCGTGCGGAGGTTTACCCTGTTGCGACGACTGGCGTGAGCAGAGGGGCACAGGAGAAATGATTTGTACTTTTTATTGATTGAAATGGTATGAGGTACGATAAAATCTCTAAGATTTTATTAAAGATTTAGTAAATTGTACGCTATTATGCTGTGTTGCTATTTTCAAATCTGATAGCTTGCTATTTAATTTAATTAAATTGGTGCTCAGTTTGCTTTCGCCAAAGTTAATTGAATCCAGAAAAATATTGTCATCTGCGAGCGAGATACAGTAATTATGCCAAAAAAGCAAGAGGAGGTCATCAGATTATTTTGGTGTTGCCTCTTTACCACTGCTTTAAGGCAAGTTACCTTAGACAAAAGCGCGATCGCTGGTTAAATATACTTAATCTAAGTTACTAACAGACTATGAGAATTTTGGTTACGGGTGGTGCTGGTTTTGTCGGTTCCCATCTTATTGATCGGTTGATGGTCGAAGGACACGAGGTCATTTGTCTTGATAACTTCTACACCGGTCACAAGCGTAATATCCTCAAATGGCTGGATCATCCTTATTTTGAATTGATTCGCCATGACATCACTGAAGCGATTCGGTTAGAAGTAGACCAGATCTATCATCTTGCTTGTCCTGCATCTCCAGTTCACTATCAGTACAACCCAGTCAAGACTGTTAAAACCAGCGTCATGGGTACGCTCAATATGTTGGGTTTAGCTAAACGAGTCAAAGCCCGCTTTTTATTAGCTTCCACATCAGAAATCTACGGCGATCCCGAAGTTCATCCGCAAACAGAGGATTACCGTGGAAACGTTAATCCTATCGGAATCCGCTCGTGCTACGACGAAGGTAAGCGAATCGCTGAAACGCTCTCGTTTGACTATCATCGCCAAAATGACGTTGATATTCGTGTGGCTCGAATCTTCAATACCTACGGTCCGCGAATGTTAGAAAACGATGGTCGAGTCGTCAGTAACTTTGTTGCGCAAGCACTCCGAGGCAATCCCTTAACAGTGTATGGAGATGGTTCACAAACGCGTAGTTTCTGCTACGTTTCCGATCTGGTAGAAGGACTAATGCGGTTAATGAACAACGAGCATATTGGTCCGATTAACTTGGGCAACCCAGATGAATACACAATTCTAGAGCTAGCAACTGCGGTGCAGCAGCTAGTCAATCCAGATGCAGAAATTAAGTTTGAGCCTTTGCCTTCCGATGACCCTCGCCGTCGCCGTCCTGACATTACCCGTGCCAAAACTTGGTTGAACTGGGAACCTACAGTACCACTGCCAGAGGGTTTAAAGCTCACTATAGAAGATTTTCGGTCTCGAATTCAAAGCGAGCAACCACTCGAAGCTAGCAAGATAGCAAAGTAGGAGCTTAGAGGTCAGAAGGTCAAGGATTGGGGATCAGGGTAATTGTAAGGACGCTAAAACCTGTAAACCTAAAACTCTGTCATAACTCTAAGTTTTAACTACTTTAACCACCTGTACAACATAACTGAGGATCGATAAAATATGCGTGTTTGCGTAATTGGTACTGGATACGTCGGCTTAGTGACTGGTGCTTGCCTAGCTCATATTGGGCATGACGTCATCTGTGTCGATAATAACGAAGAAAAAGTTAAGTTGATGAAAGCCGGACAGTCACCGATTTTTGAACCAGGACTGTCAGAAATTATGCAGTCGGCGATCGCTGCAAAAAAAATTGAGTTCACAACCGATTTAGGCGCAGGCGTGAACCACGGAGAAATTCTCTTTATTGCTGTGGGAACACCTCCCTTACCAACAGGCGAAAGCGACACCCGCTATGTAGAAGCAGTAGCTCGTGGAATCGGCGCGCATCTCAACGGTGGCTACAAAGTAATCGTCAACAAATCGACAGTACCAATTGGTTCGGGTGACTGGGTGCGCATGCTCGTACTCGATGGCATTGCCGAACGCCAAACCGAAAAAGTTCCTGTTGCTGCGGGTAATCTTAAAGAAGAATTACCCCCAACACAAATAGCTGAGTTTGATATCGTCAGCAACCCAGAGTTTCTCCGCGAAGGATCGGCAGTTTATGATACCTTTAACCCTGACCGCATTGTACTCGGTAGCAATAATCCGAAAGCGATCGCGATGATGCAGGAACTGTACACCCCAATTGTCGAGCGCCAGTTTGCTGAAGAGAAGTCGCTCCCACCAGTACCAATCGTGGTGACAGACCTCAGTTCGGCGGAGATGATCAAGTACGCAGCGAATGCATTCTTGGCAACTAAAATTAGTTTTATCAACGAAGTCGCGAATATTTGCGATCGCGTTGGTGCGGATGTCACGCAAGTTGCTAAAGGTATTGGACTTGACTCGCGCATTGGTAATAAATTCCTGCAAGCTGGTATTGGCTGGGGTGGTTCCTGCTTCCCTAAAGATGTCTCAGCCTTAATTCATACTGCTGATGACTATGGCTATGAAGCGCACCTGCTTAAAGCTGCTGTCAGTGTCAATCAGCGCCAACGCTTGATTGGAGTTGAAAAACTACAACAAGTTCTCAAAATTCTCAAGGGTAAAACCGTCGGCTTACTCGGCTTAACCTTTAAACCGGATACCGATGATATGCGCGATGCACCGGCACTCAACTTAATCGAGCATCTCAATCGTCTAGGAACAAAAGTCAAAGCCTACGACCCCATTGTGTCCCAAAGCGGAATGCGTCATGGTCTTTCTGGCGTGATGGTTGAAACAGACCCTGAGCGCCTTGCAGATGGTTGTGATGCTTTAGTTTTAGTGACCGACTGGAAACAGTTCCAAAATCTCGATTACGAGAAAATGGCAAGCTTGATGAACAATCCTGTCATGATTGATGGTCGTAACTTCCTTGATCGTGAAAAATTACAGCAAGCTGGATTCTACTATGTTGGTGTAGGACGGTAGAAAAAGGGTGAGGAGGAGCCATGGCAAAGTTGTGGAGGTATCCTTATGTGGTATTTTATTTCTCCTCTGCTCTTAGGCACCCTGACCTCTGTCATAGTGTGCTACGGTGTATACACAAGTCTAGACTGGCGTCGTTCCAAGCTATTTCGCCCCCTTGCATCCCCCTGGGATTATGCAGGGCTGATACATTGACAGAAGGAAAAAAGCCTTTGGAG
>NZ_MRCC01000028.1 GCF_001904655.1 Chroogloeocystis siderophila 5.2 s.c.1
CTCCTCTGTCTCACCTACTTGTGCCATACAACCAGTGACTTTTGCAAGAAGTCTATTGACTTGCTGTTTCCGGCAAAAGTTTAAATCGTCTAAAATTGATTGACTTTCACTCGGCGAGAGGCTAAATATTGTCACATACAAAGCCAACAGCACTCGTCTATGGAACTGGCGACAACACTCACAAGCCACACTGTGCAAAATGCTGTCCGTGAGGTAGGAATTAACCCAAATCACTGGTATGCGGTAGGTTGGGCAGAACAACTCATACCTGGAGAAATTATATCTGTCGTCATCTGGCAGCAGGCGATCGCAGTCTACCGCGATATCAATGGTCAACTTCATGCACTCGAAGATTTTTGCCCACACAAAGGTGTTGCATTACACAAAGGTAAAGTCCACGGCTGTAACCTGGCTTGTGCTTACCACGGTTGGGAATTTGATAGCAAAGGAAGTTGTGTAAAAATTCCTTACTTACCAGAACAACAAAAGCTACCGCGTGCAACTGTTCGCAGCTATCCTATTCAAGAAAAATATAATCTGATTTGGATTTTTCCTGGGGAACCTAATCTTGCTGCAACTTGTCAATTACCCCATATTCCAGAGTTTTTTGAAGGTGAGTGGTTAGTTGTACCCATCTCTGCTCATTTTCAGGCACATTTTTCTATCTGCAATGAAAACACAATGGATGTGTTTCATGGATTTCTGCACCAAGGATTGCAAGGCTGGTTCGATCCCGTTTTACTCAGCCTCAAAGAAACCGAAACTTCCGTACGGGCAGAGTATAATGTCTCATACAAAGGACATATGGCGAAATTCCTGGGGTTAAGCGATCGCGCCGATACCGTCACTACATTGCCCATTACTGTAGAGTATCGTTACCCGCACTATGCAACCTCATTACAAGGCGTTTCCTCTTTATACTTGATGCGTTTACCCATAGGACCTAACGAAAGTCGTTCATTTGCCTTATTCTT
This sequence comes from Chroogloeocystis siderophila 5.2 s.c.1, assembly GCF_001904655.1. Lineage (NCBI taxonomy): Bacteria > Bacillati > Cyanobacteriota > Cyanophyceae > Chroococcidiopsidales > Chroococcidiopsidaceae > Chroogloeocystis > Chroogloeocystis siderophila. Next base: position 975 of record NZ_MRCC01000028.1, read on the forward strand.
TTTTAAAGTCCGCCTACCACAATGGGTACTACAACCGCTCAAACCCATACTCATACCACTACTTCAGCACTTTGTCTTGTCTAAGTTTCTAGCGCAAGACATTGAAATGATCGAAAGCGAACAGCGCAACTATCTTGCGAATCGCCAACGCAGATATGTAGAAATTAATCCAGCAATTATTGCTATTCAACGATTAATTGTCCGGCAATATGAACAATTTATGCAAAAATCTATACAACCGTCCTTAAAATACCAGGAGCGAGAATCAATTACCAATTCTACGAGTGGGTCTTAAATAATTTATTCATAAATACTATTTGTCCTATGCTACGGTTTTTTAAATCTGGATAGCGTTAACTACCTAACCAAAGGCAATATTTTCTTAACTCAAACAGGATAAGCTATCTGGGATAAAGGTGAGGGGATTAGATTCGTGCAAGTTATCAAAGAATACGTTCAACGGTGGTACGAAAGCGGACTCGATCCCGATGAGTACGTTTGTCATCGCAAGCAAGGTAATCTCGTCGAGATTTCTGACGCAGACACAGGTGAGAAGAGAACTGTTCTCACCTTCTGCACCAACGATGTTTTGGGACTCGTACAATGCGAAGCAGTAAAACAAGCGGCGATTGATGCGATCCTTCAATATGGCACATCGAATAGTTCCACATCCGTTTTAAGCGGGCGGATTACATTACACCAACAGCTAGAAGACGAAATATCTGCATTCAAGCATTTACCGCATACACAACTATTTCTCAATGCGTGGATGGCGATGCAAGCGATGATGGACGCGTTTTGTCACCTTGCAATTCCTGTACCAGGATTTCAAAATACCCGCGAAACACTCATTCTTACTGATGTCCTGAATCATGGCTGTATTGTGTCGGCGGTTGTCAACGCGGGAACACGTTCAGGGAAAGTGTTTAGTCACAGCCCGCAAGTACGCGTTAAAGCTTATCGTCATTGTGATGTCGAAGACTTGCGGCGGAAGTTACAGCGCTACGCTCGACCTGGCGATCGCATTTTAGTCGTTTCCGATGCCGTATTCTCGATGGATGGGGACATCGCCCCACTCCCCGATATGCTCAATGTGTTACACCACTACGAAGGCAGTGTGCTATTAATGGATGAAGCGCATGCTAGCGGCGCATTAGGGGCGACAGGACGCGGGATTTACGAGCATTTTGGCATTTTACCTACGCAGGCAATCGAACGCGGTGTAGTACCGCTGATTATGACGACGTTTTCAAAGTTTGCTGCGTCAGCTGGTGCCGCAATTAGCACGCACGTTGCTGAGTTAAAACCTTTATTAAATGTCTCGCCAACGTCAATCGGGACAATTTCACTATCACCACCACTTGCAGCAGCAGCGTTGGAAAGTATTCGCCAAGTGCGTCAACGTCCTGAATTGGTACAGAACTTGCAAGCAAATACCCGCTATTTGCGATCGCGGCTTGCGGAACACGATTTTGTCGCAATTGGTGAGACGAACGTTATTCCTGTTATTCTAACATCAGAAATCAATCCGAAAATCTTTGCGCGGCAATTGATGCATAACTATGGGCTGTGGGTGTCGCCGATCTGGTTTATCGCCAAACCGCGCTTGCGCATCACTGTCAACGCCTTACATTCGCGTGAAGAGATGGATCGCTTAGTTGCAGGTATGGTAGCCACCAGAGATTTATTTTATAAACCAACGCTCAGCGCCTAACTTATTGGCTATTAGCTCAATCGCTTGGTGAATTAAAGTGCCTACACAATCAATAAACTTTCAGGTTCGAGCGGTAATAACTCCGAAAGAGCGTGAGTTATTCCTCGACCTACCAGCAAAAATTTATGCTAGTGATCCCCATTGGATACCACCGATTCGCAGCAGCATCACCAAAGAGTTTACTTCTGACTATCCTTTCTCTCAGTATGGAAAGCTGCAACAGTTCGTTGCCCTATCGCAAGACGTAGATAACCCTCAGCCTTTGGGTAGAATTGTCGCCGCAGTCAATCAAAGGTTGATTGAACGCGAAGGAGATAACATTGGGTTATTTGGCTATTTTGAATGCGTTTCCGATTTTGATGTTGCGCAAGCATTACTAACATCAGCAAGTGAGTGGCTACGCGTACAAGGGATGACTCGCGTTCGAGGTCCTATTGACCTATCGACGCACAACCGTTGTTTCTTTTTAGTCGATGGATTTGACTCGCCACCACTCGTGATGATGCCGTATAATCCGCCGTACTATCCAGAGTTGATTGAACGTGATGGATGGCAAAAAGCAAAAGATGCTTATGCGTATGATTTTCCTTTAGATAAACCTTTACCCAAAGAGTTTGAAAAAGCGCATCGCGTAGCTTGTAAATCGGGTGTCAACTTTCGTCCGATTAGAACTAAAGGCGAAAGTTTTGAAAAAGATGCGATCGCCATTTATCACCTTTTCAATCGAGCGTTTGCGCATAGCTGGAGTTCCACACCCCGCACTGAAGCTGAATTTCTCGAAGAAGCGAAAGAATTACAAAACATTATAGACCCTGATGTATTCCCCATTGCCGAATACAACGGCGAAATGATCGGCTTTTTCATGGGTTTACCCGATTACAATATTCCCTTAAAGCACGTCAATGGTAAATTAAACTGGTTAGGAATTCTCAAGTTTTTGTGGTATCGTCGTCAAATCGATCAAGGACGAGTGATTACAATTTGCTCGCTACCAGACTATCGCTTGAAAATGGTGCCTTTGGCTCTAATTTATCTGGGAATGCAAGGCGGAATTCAAAAAGGTAAGCCGTACAAACGTGCGGAATTATCGTGGGTGTACGAGGATAATTATCCTTCGCGTAAACTCATCGAAGCTGCTGGCGGCAAAATATATAAAACGTATCGTATTTACGAAAAAGCCCTATGAAGGCACTTGTCACGGGAGCTAACGGCTTTACTGGCTCTCACTTAGTTTATGCGCTACAACAACGCGGCGCGCAAGTTGTGGGTTTGGTACGCAAGTCAAGCAACTTATCACGTCTTGCCAATTCTCAGTTGCAACTCGTCTACGGTGATATCACAGATCGCGATGCTTTGCAAACGGCAATGCAAGGTGTTAATACGGTATTTCATACCGCCGCCTATGTTGAGTTAGGGTTAGTCAATGCAGACAAAATGCAGCGCGTCAATGTCGAGGGAACTCGCGCGGTGATGGAAGTTGCCCAAGCATCAGGGGTATCGAAGATTATATATTGCAGCACGATTGGTATCTTTGGCGATACCAAAGGCGAAGTTGTCGATGAGACATTTCAACGCCGACAAACCGACTTTTCCTCAGCTTACGATCGCACAAAATATCAAGCCCAACAAATTGTCGATGAATTTGCATCCCAAGATCTTCCAGTTGTAAGCGTCTTACCATCAGGAATCTTTGGTGCAGACGATCCGCATTTTGGTCCAGTATTGCAGCAATTTCTCAAAGGGCGCTTAAAGTTATGGGCGGGAGGCGATCGCATTACCGGAATTGTTCATGTCGATGACTTGGTTGATGCAATGCTGCTAGCCGCTGAGAAAAGTCCTCCAGGAGAACACTACATTATTTCTGCGGGGGAACTTTCGACACGAGAAATGTTTGAATTGCTAAGTCAACAAACAGGAATTCCTATCCCTGCGGAAGCACCAAAATCTATTGTTAAGCTAGCTGGAAATCTTCTCGATCCCATCGGACGTTTATTACAATGGCAACCACCTCTAAGTCGCGAACGGATTCACTATATTTACGATCGCTGCGTGCGAGTTGATGCGACAAAAGCACGTCAAAAGTTAGGCTGGAAACCGCGTTCAGTTAAAGAAACGTTATCAGAAATTGCTAAAGCGCTTCAGGAATCTGGTTAGGTAAGGATGATAAAACTGAGTATCGTCACCTTATAGTGGCGTTGCCGAACAGAAGTATGATTTGCCCCCTCGTCCCCCAATTTTGGCTACGGTGTACACCAAGTCTAGACTGGCTTCGCTCCAATTCCCGCAAGTTCTTTAGATCCAGTTCAAAATCTTCAATGTCATATGTATGAGTAAAGCGGGATACTTCGCTGCTTGAGAAGTTGGCAAAAAGAATTAGGAGACATATCAGCCAACTTACTGGCATAGCCTAATAATGTTAAACGACCTGTTTGGAATAATTATAATGCAATACTCTTGGCGGAATTCAATTGGAATCAGCCCAGATGCTTGTAGAATTTCATCTGAGATAACAACACTCATGGCACAAAACTACTATATTAAATATACTTTCAGCGTTTGCAGACTGCTTACCTCAATTTGCATTTTTTCTATTTTTAGATTGTTTACTTTAGCTTGTTTAACTAAGCAGTCAAGTTTTTGAATTAATTTATTGATAAATCGCATCAATTTACTAAACGCTTTTCTTTTTCTATGTTCGCTCATTCTTGCCGTAAAATTCCATCTTCCATGTAAGCAACGCGATCGGCGACATCAATGATACGCGGGTCGTGAGTTACTATGAGTACCGTAGAGCCTTCTTCTTTGGCTAATATCCGCAGTAACTCGATCACATTGTGTCCGCTACGCGAGTCTAATGCGGCTGTGGGTTCGTCTGCCATAATTAGTTGCGGATTACCTGCTAATGCACGGGCGATCGCTACTCGTTGTTTTTGTCCGCCAGATAAGTCCCCTGGTTTATAATTTGTATGACTAGCCAAGCCTACCTGTTCGAGTAGATATTGCGCCTGATTTCGTGCTAGTCGTCCTTTAATCCCTTTGATGTTCAGCACTAATTCGACATTCTCTGCTGCTGTCAGTGCTGGAAACAAGTTAAAGCCCTGAAAAATAAACCCGATATTCTCTAAGCGAAAGCGTGCTAACTTCTCGCGAGACATTTTTGTAATCTCTTCGCCGAGTAAATAAACGCTACCCGCCGTTGGTGTCAGCAAGCCTGCCAAAATCGACAGCAAAGTCGTTTTTCCTGATCCCGATGGTCCCATCAACAGTTGAATATCGCCAGGAGAAACGTCTAAGTCAATTCCTTTTAGAACCTGAAAGCATTCTCGTCCCGACCGGAAAGCCATCTCTACACCTTTTGTCAAGATCGCTTTTGTTTTCCGTTGGTTAGTTAGTTTTATCGATTTGGGATCAACCAGGGTACGGCTTATTATAGACACAATAGACTACTTTGAGAATTATTCAGTACTAAGTTACTTCAGTTTATTCAGTTTTAAGGATCTTAATAGTATTAGACGCTGCTCGCTACGAAAAAGATTCTCCTCAGAGGAACAAATCTAGAGATCAGGGTTTTGACTGTTCTTCTGCTTATAGCAACGCTCAATATGGTGAAGCTATTATAAAAGCTCAAACTAATTGCCTCAACTAGCTTTTATCCCTTATCTCTGACCTTTGACCCCTGACCTCTCGTCGCTCAACACTAACGTTTACGTCAAAGATATGTGGGTAACACTCCTTCACAATTACGGCTGTTCCCACTGCGGGAGTTGTTTGCATAAAGTTACATTAAACATAACTAACTATATGAAAGTTTATGTAAGGGCAGATAGCCCTACCTAAACAAGCTCGGTAAGGGAAACCACGATGTTTGAATACTTTACAGATAAAGCCATCAAGGTAATCATGCTATCCCAGGAAGAGACACGTCGCCTGGGACACAACTTGGTAGGAACCGAGCAGATTCTTTTAGGCTTGATTGGAGAAGGTACGGGAGTAGCAGCAAAAGTGCTGACCGAGCTAGGAGTATCCCTCCAAGATGCACGCGCAGAAGTAGAAAAAATTATCGGTAGGGGAGATCGATTTGTCCCCGCTGAACTTCCTTTCACTCCCAAAGTTAAGCGTGTTTTTGAGCAAGCTCTAGCTGAAGCTCGGCAACTCGGAAACAACTACATTGACACAGAACACATTCTCTTAGGATTACTTCGCGAAGGCGACGGCGTAGCAGCGAAAGTACTGAGTAACTTAGGTATTCACCTCGAACAAATTCGCACCGCAGTCATTAAAAAGCATGGAGAGGTAGCAGCCGTTTCTGTGGGTAATACCGACCGCCGTAGTGGTCGCACTGCAAGTAAAACAGCGACTCTAGATGAATTTAGCACCAATTTAACAAAGCTCGCCGCCGAAGGTAAGATCGACCCTGTTGTGGGACGCGAGAAAGAAATCGAACGCGCGATCCAGATTCTCGGACGGCGGACGAAGAATAACCCCGTGTTAATCGGTGAACCTGGTGTTGGAAAAACCGCGATCGCCGAAGGACTCGCCCAACGAATTGTTACCCAAAACGTTCCTGACATCCTCGAAGATCGCCAAGTCATCAGCCTAGACATGGGGTTACTGATTGCGGGTACGCGCTTTAGAGGTGACTTTGAAGAACGCATCAAAGCAATCATAGAGGAAATTCGCGCTGCGGGTAACATCATCCTCATGATCGACGAAATTCACACTTTGATCAGTACTGGTGGTGTTGAAGGTGGTATGGATGCGGCGAATATCCTCAAGCCAGCATTAGCCCGTGGTGAGTTGCAGTGTCTCGGTGCTACAACACTCGATGAATACCGCAAGCACATCGAACGCGATGCAGCACTTGAGCGTCGTTTCCAGCCGATTATGGTTGGCGAACCTTCGGTAGATGAAACGATTGAGATTCTGCACGGTTTACGCACGACTTACGAACAACATCACCGCGTCAAAATTACTGATATCGCCCTAGAAGCCGCTGCACAGCTATCAGATCGTTACATTAGCGATCGCTTCTTACCCGATAAAGCCATCGACTTGATTGATGAAGCAGGTTCGCGCGTTCGTTTAAGAAACTCGCAAGCATCTGCGACAAGCCAAGTCAAGCGCGAATTAGTCCAAGTATCGCGCGACAAAGAAGCCGCCGTTAGAGTACAAGACTTCGATAAAGCAAGACAAATACGCGATCGCGAGTTAGAACTTGAAGCTCAAATCAAAGCGATTTCTGAAAATCAAAACGATGTCAACACTCCTGTTGTTGATGAAGAAGACATTGCGCAAATCGTTGCTTCCTGGACTGGCGTACCTGTTAATAAGTTGACAGAAACCGAATCTGAATTGCTGTTGCACTTAGAAGACACCCTACATCAGCGGATTATCGGTCAACAAGAAGCTGTAACAGCAGTTTCTCGCGCAATTCGCCGCGCTAGAGTTGGCTTAAAGAACCCAGAGCGCCCAATCGCGAGCTTTATCTTCTCAGGTCCTACCGGAGTTGGTAAAACCGAACTAACCAAAGCGCTTGCTGCTTATTTCTTCGGTTCAGAAGAAGCGATGATTCGCCTCGATATGTCCGAGTTTATGGAACGCCACACGGTTTCCAAACTGATTGGATCACCTCCTGGATATGTTGGATACGATGAAGGCGGACAACTTACAGAAGCAGTACGTCGCAGACCTTACACTGTAGTGCTATTCGACGAAATCGAGAAAGCACACCCCGATGTCTTCAACATGATGTTGCAAATCATGGATGATGGTCGCTTGACAGATGCCAAAGGTCGGACAGTAGACTTCAAGAATACGCTACTGATCATGACTTCCAATATTGGTTCGCGAGTCATCGAAAAAGGTGGCGGCGGTTTAGGGTTTGAGATTGCTGATAGTCAAAGCGAGTCGAGTTACAATCGCATTCGCAATCTTGTGAATGAAGAGTTGAAGCAACACTTCCGCCCTGAGTTCCTTAACCGCGTAGACGATATCATTGTCTTCCGTCAGTTGACCAAACCAGAAATCACGCAAATCGCTGATATTCTGTTGCGCGAAGTTTCCACCCGCTTGGTAGAACAAGGAATCGAACTCGATGTGACTGCTAAGTTCAAAGACCGCGTAGTTCAAGAAGGCTACAACCCTAGCTACGGTGCAAGACCATTACGTCGAGCGATCGTGCGACTGCTTGAAGATAGTCTAGCCGAAGCAATGCTAGCAGGTTCAATCAAAATCGGAGACACAGCTATTGTTGACGTTGACGATCGCGGTGAAGTCAAGGTAGAAAAAGTAGCCAACAAAGAGTTGTTACTATCTTCTGTTAGTTAATCACCTAGCTTATCCCAAACCCCTAGCAATCACGCTGGGGGATTTTTTATAGAGAGATCGCCATTCCCAACAAACTTTGTGCTCTTTGTGTCTACCCTGCGGGAAGGCTACGCCAATGTGGTTCGTTAAAGTAAATAAGTATGTGGGCATAATTGTATGTCAGGTAATGGGTAATAGGTATTCTTTCCAATGACCAATGACCAGTTACCAACCTTTGAGTTACATTTATTTTCACTCACTTACCTAAAACTAAGACTCTGCTTCTATGAGTAAGCGAGATACAAAATCTGGGAAATTTGTGACTGATTCCGAGCCAGTCATCAGCAAGCCAATCAGTATTCGTCTACCGCCGAGTTTAGAAGCCGAACTACGAGCCGTTGCAAAAGATGCACTCGCGCCTTGGATTCGAGAAGCGATCGCCGAAAAATTGGCAAGAGACAAACAATAGAATTGCTCAGAACTTAAGAGTCGTATAAATGATAAGAAAAAGCGCCCCCGTGAAAGAGCGCTGATTAAGCAATCATAGAAGACAAACTTTTAAGACAATTTAGCGTTAATTGCAGGTGTAGTCATTGCAACTCGTACCGCTTCTGCTGTAGCTAAATCAAGTGGAAAATTATGTGCATTGCGTTCGTGCATCACTTCCATACCCAAGTTGGCGCGATTCAACACATCAGCCCAAGTACTAATCACACGTCCTTGCGAGTCCAGAACCGACTGATTAAAGTTGAAACCGTTCAGGTTAAACGCCATAGTACTGATACCCAAAGCAGTAAACCAGATACCAACTACGGGCCAAGCTGCAAGGAGAAAGTGCAGTGTACGACTGTTTGCTGTGGTTCCTAAGATAACCTCGTTTGTGCGTCCAACTAGGCGACCAAAGTAGCCGTGAGCAGCAACGATATTATAAGTCTCTTCTTCTTGCCCAAACTTGTAGCCGTAACTTTGAGACTCAAGTTCAGTTGTTTCGCGTACCAGAGTTGAGGTGACTAACGAACCATGCATTGCACTAAACAGCGCACCACCGAAGACACCTGCTACTCCTAGTTGATGGAACGGGTGCATCAAAATGTTGTGTTCAGCTTGAAACACTAACATAAAGTTGAAAGTACCACTAATACCTAACGGCATTCCATCAGAAAAGCTCCCTTGACCGATAGGGTAAATCAAGAATACTGCGGTAGCAGCGGCGACAGGTGCAGAGTAAGCAACAGCAATCCACGGACGCATCCCTAGACGGTAGCTGAGTTCCCACTCGCGTCCCATATAGCAGAATATGCCAATGAGAAAGTGGAAAATCACCAGTTGGTAAGGACCACCGTTATACAGCCACTCATCTAAACTTGCAGCTTCCCATATTGGATAAAAATGCAAGCCGATCGCATTCGAGGACGGTACAACTGCACCAGAAATAATATTGTTTCCATACAACAGTGAACCTGCAACAGGCTCCCGAATTCCGTCAATATCAACGGGCGGTGCAGCAATGAAAGCAATAATGAAACAGGTGGTTGCAGCAAGCAAAGTCGGAATCATTAAAACACCAAACCAGCCCACATAAAGGCGATTATCAGTGCTAGTGACCCAATTGCAAAACTGCTCCCACAGATTCGCATCGCGTCTGTGTAGAGTCGTTGTCATGATGTTGGATGATGACGTTAAGGTTTACAGTCAGTTCTGTATTTAAATTAATTAACTGACTTGTTAGTTAATATGCCGCAATAAACTTTTTTTGTCAACACCTAAATGTGTTTCAGTTACAAAAAAGTCTCAAAGCTTTGACACAAAATTATTTCAGCGCCTATGATCGAACAGGATGATACGTTAATGGTGTAAAAAAAATCGTAGTGGTAGCTAAAGCAGGAAAAGCAGCAAAACAGGTGCGGGATGCAGAAGCAACAAAAACAGCAATACTTGATGCAGCCGAAGCAGAATTTGCGCAATACGGTTTAAATGCGGCGAAGACAGAAGAGATTGCGGCGAAAACAGGCGTCACCAAGGCAATGATTTACTACTACTTCAAAAGTAAAGAAGATCTCTACGTCGCAGTGTTGGAGCGTGTTTTTTTTGGTAGGTACATGGATTCAATTCAGCCAGAGGAACTCGAACAATTACCGCCTGAAGAAGCATTAGAAAAACTCATCCGGCGACAAATCGCGACTGACTTTAATTATCCGAATCTTGGTCCGATTCAAATTCATGAAGCGCTGCAAAATCAAGGTAAGTATTACCAACACGTTCTCAGTAGCGATCGCGCACAGCAAGTCTTTGGTATTGTGACAAGAATTTTAGAGCGGGGAATTGCAGAAGGATGCTTCCGCAAACTTCATCCACAGCACACCATAGTGAATATTATGGGAGCTTGTAATTTCTACTTTACTGCCTACGAGAATATGAAGTATCTTTGGCAAGGCGCGCCATTACTTAATCCAGAAACAGTAGAACAACATGCTCAAGAAGTTGTTGATTTAATTCTGGCTGGTGTTAGAAATCAACAGACAAGTAAGTAGCTATAATTGTGTCGTTTTTCAGTTGCTTTTTGTCAGTTATATAAATCAGCTTAATGTCACTTTTTGTACATAGTATTTCGCTTACTGTAAAAATTATCAAAACTTAAATTAATTCATAAATTCTAATTATAAAACTACTTCTGACAAGTGCTGTTTTAAATGTGCGATCGCCTCTAACAAAGTTAAAACGAAAAATTCGGGTATCTCTCCTGAAACTTCTCCGGTTTACCCTACCTCCAAAAGCATGGTGGCTGGGCATTATAGAGATGTGCAGCAAATATGATTAAACAAAGCTAAGAGTAAAAGAGAGATTAAATATGGCACTGATTCGTTGGCAACCTTTCCAAGAAATTGAAACACTACGTCGTCAAATGGATCAAGTTTTTGAAGAATTAGCAGGCAATAATCAACAGCCAGAAACATTTTGGAAACCTGCAGTAGAGTTAAAAGATACTGAAGATAGCTTAATACTTCGGGCTGAGATTCCTGGAGTAGAAGGTAAAGATTTAGATGTTCAGGTAACAAGAGAAGCAGTAGCAATTCGCGGTGAATATCGTCGCGAACAGCAAGCACAAGAACGTGGACTTTTCCGCAGTGAGTTCCGTTATGGTAAGTTCCAGCGTGTTGTTGGTTTACCTGTTGCTATCCAGAACGATCAAGTACAAGCTGAGTTCAAAAATGGCATTTTGACCTTAACACTACCTAAAGTGACAGAAGCGCGTCGTAAAGTTGTTAAAGTCAATATTGCAGACGCTTCTACTGCTGCTCCAGAAATTGCTAACGAGCCTGATACTAATAGTCACGTAGACAAAGCTGAACCAGCAGCCGTTTAGTAGTGCAAACAATGCTCATTTTTGAGCCAATGATGTCATAACTTAATCAATTGCTGAGTTGTATGAGATTTTCTCGACATGGCTCAGCATTTTTTATGCTGATTTAGATAGTATAGCCATTTGCAATTTTATAGCGTTGTGACATCATGAAAACGCGAATAATCAAGATAGCGATCGCCATCCAAAGTCCGCAACATTATATCAACAAATCGCATATTCCATAAAATATCGCGTGCAACATAGACATAACGCGCGTGAATTGTTTGAGAAACCGTCTCGTCAATGCCAATCAGTGTAATGATAATTGAGGCTTCTTGTTGCGCAAGGATTTCAGGTGTAGCTTTATAGAGGGGGCTAGATTCGTCAATAGGATGCATCGCTGTCCAAGAAAGTGCAAAGCTAGGATTTTGACTGCGTACAAGCGGTAGATCGTAAACTCTTCGCATAGATAACCCTTCCGCGTTCACTTCATCTCGCGCTAAACGGACGCGCAATTCAGCCTCTAAAATCTGATTGCGGCGCTTATTGGCGGTGCGAAACATCAGTGTAGGGACTCCATCATACAAATCTACCACTGCTACACGGCTGAAAATGACTCTGGCGGTAGGTTGTGACAAACGCGCAAACGCTAATCCTGTCCCCATTGCTAGCCCCATCAAGCCGAGTAAAGATTCAATCGTCACTAGAATGTTGGCATAAAGCGTTTGTGGGTACATTGCACCATAACCAATCGACGCCATTGTTTGGATACTAAAAAAGAAGGCGTCAAAAAAGTTACCAGGGCGTGCATTAGCAATTCCATTACCTCCTAGCAAGTAAGCCAAGGCAAAGAAAGTATTACTGGCAATATAGCCTAACGTCACGATCGCCAAAAACCCGATCCAAGGAACCGTCAGCAACAAATGATATGGATCGCGCCAGTAGGAATACCATTTGTTACTACCAACAATATTTAACCGCCCGTCCTTATTGACAATACGTACTACACGAGACGAACGACGCTTTTGGGTCATGAGTCGCTCCTACTTAACTTTAATGGTATTAACGCAATACACTCGCTAAGCTGTTGAGTTATCGACGATTTCTGCGACGTGGCGATCGCCGTTTAGAACCACCAAAAATGCGACTTAAGAAGTTAGATCCCTGACGACGAGGGCGCGTAATCGTTTCAGACTGTTCGTCGCGGGCGTCAGAAGTTAAAGGAACAGCATTTTTAGCAGGAACAATTCCCGAACCAAATTTTCTAGCATAAACTTGAGTAAATTCTGCACCCAAAAGTAAAATCTGCGAAGCATAAAAAACCCATACAAGAATCACGACAAGCGATCCCGCCGCACCATAAATCGAGCCGAGACTGCTGTTACCGATGTATTGACCGAGTAAAAATCGACCGATGGAAAACAAAAATGATGTAATAATTGCACCAATCCAAACATCACTCCAGGCAATTTTGACATCAGGTAAAATCTTGTAGATAGCAGCGAATAAAAACGCAGTAACAGCAAAACCAAAAAGAAACGAAAGCAACTGTAAAAATGAACTCAAAAAAGGAAACCAACTACCAAAAAGATTGACGATCACCGCTAAAGCTGCACCGAGGACGAGCGAAACGAGAAGCAAAAAGCCAATTCCCAAAATCATGGCAAACGATAAAAAGCGGTTGCGAATGACAACTAGTAACCCTTGATTTGGCTTGGGTTGGACTTCCCAGACTGTATTGAGTGCATCTTGTAATTCCGCAAATAATCCTGTCGCACCAAAGAGCAATACAACAATGCTAATGAGCGAAGCAAACGTTCCTTCGGCTGGTTGACTCGCGTTTTCAATTGCTGTTTGAATAAACTCAGCACCCTCTCTACCTACTAAACCTTCGATCTGGGTGACAATTTCATTTCGCGCCGCTTCTTCACCAAAAACCGAACCAGCGATCGCAATAACAATAATCAGCAGTGGCGCCAGCGAAAACATCGTGTAATACGCAAGCGAGGCGGCGATGCGCGCTACTTTATCCTTATTCCATTCGGCAAAGGTTTCTTTTAATAAACTAATAATGACTTTGATGTTCACAAATACATCTCCTTAATGTTGGTTATATAGCAATCTCAAGTCAGTTGTGACCCTCTCTATCTCTTCTGTGTACTCTGTGGTTCGTTTCAAAAAAATCTTACAACTCAAATAGGATTGCTATGGTGGTTATTCTTGATAGAAAACTTTAACTATAACAATGGTTAATACGACTAGCACATAATAAGCGTACTGGAAACATTAGAAATTTTTGACTGATGAATACAACATTCAACACTGAACTCTCTACGGTTAACGTCATATCTTATCTCTGTTTTCACCCGGCTCTCTGCGACATATGCGCTGATAGTATCTGATTTTTTCAATTGTTATTCTTGTTGCAGAATACATTTACGCAAAGCGTCAAGGAAGTATTCGTCATTACTTCCCACCTGTTGAATTCTTAAGTCCACAAACTATTAGTATTGTCAAGTATTTAGGCATTTTTCTTTATCTTCTTCCCCAGAACTGGAAAGGTCAGAGGCGCAGAAAAGGCTTCTAAAATACTCAAAGTCTTCCATTTTAATTGGTAAGGAGTAATATTACTGCATAACCAAATGCACCGAGCGCAAATGCCCAAAAGCGACTTTCACGTTCTTCTGGTAGTTCTTCTTTCAGGACATTGAGAATGACTCCGCCACCAACAAACGCAAACAGTGCGCTAACTGCCATTTCTTGAATCTCCGTCGCTTGTCCGACACAGTAGCCAAAAACAATCGCGATCGCCAGTATCCAACGCCCTACTCGGTCATAGTCATGCTTGTGATTTTCGCGTAGACCGTGATCATTAACAATAAAGTGTAGTGCCATAGCAAAAGAAAACAGCAATAGACTCACAAATTCTGGATCTTGTCGATGAACGAGTAGATAGCCAATGAGCGCGTTATAAAGCGAAAACGAAATGATATGAATCCAAAAGACGTACCAGCTAGTCGTATCTTTTTTCCCCGCTTTACGGTTACTCTGACGCGACAGATTTGCTGCACGCTCTAAGCCATAAAATGCAGCAAGACCAAAAAGCGCAACAAGATAAACGTGGTCTTCAAAGTAAGCAAGAATACCGTTAGTGCTATGCTCAAATGCGTGTTGTCTTTCGTTGAGTTCGGGTAACAAATGCACAAACACATAAGCAACCGAAACACCTCCCGCCATTGATAACCAACGACTGCGAGGAATAGTATCAAAAAAGCACAACTTTCCAGCGAAGATATGTACAAAAGCAAGTCCGACTGCAAGCAATGCTGTCAAAAAATTCATATTTTCTGCCTTTTGGAGCTTTCCCACTGATCAGCGTAGGATGGCAAAATCGAATACTTCTATTTGATTACGTACTTTTTCCCAGCTTGGCAACCAACTTAGGGGATATTCAAAGTTGTAAATTATATAGATTTAGCTCAATAAAGGAAACTATAGCAATATTACAGAAGTCGAGGTATAGGGGATTTTAGCAAATACTACAGATTGAGAAGTAGTACTATTGATTTATTGTTATTTATATGCATAAACAACTGCTACTAAAAAGACGTCATTTTTTAATGGGTTTAGGTGCGTTGACTGGCATGGGCGTCTTTACCACAGCATCGCAACTTAGACACTTAAATCTGCTTAATCCAGATATTTCGGCAGATCCCAGTGTTGCTTTAGCAGCAGAAGCGATCGCATTACGCGCCTCAGCTAGAACAAAAGGATTACTTTTTGGTGCAGCAGTCAATTATAATAATCTTTCCTCGGATCAAGCCTACGCTAATCTTGTTGCTCAACAGTGTGGGATTCTAGTACCTGCAAACGAACTAAAGTGGCAAGCGCTTCGCCCTAGTCCCACTCAATTTAACTTTACGCGTGCAGACTGGATGGCGCAATTTGCGCGACGTAATGGGATGTTATTTCGCGGACATACGTTGGTATGGCATAACGGTTTACCCAATTGGTTTGCTAAAACTGTCAACAAACAAAACGCTGAAAAATTTTTGCGCGAACACATTTCTCGCGTTGCTGGACATTACGCCGGACAAATGCACTCTTGGGATGTAGTAAATGAAGCCATTGAACCACGCGTGCAACGTGCTGATAAGTTACGGAATACACCTTGGTTGCGATTTCTAGGACCTGATTACATCGATCTCGCTTTTCGGATGGCAGCCGAAGCAGACCCGCGGGCGATATTAATGTACAACGATTTTGGTGTTGAGCACGACACTCCGCAAGCCGAAACAAAGCGCAATGCAATATTGAGGTTATTAGAACGCTTAAAGTCTAGGGGTACTCCAATCCAAGCTTTGGGAGTTCAAGGACATTTATTCGGTCATCCTAATGGTGTGAAATTTACACAAATTGGTAGGTTTTTACGTAATATTGCTGACATGGGTTTAGAAATTATGATCACAGAACTCGATGTCAACGATCAGCAACTCCCTAGAGACCCTGCTATTCGCGATCGCGCCGTTGCTAAAATCTATGCAGACTTTCTTGAGGTAGTTCTAGACCAACCCGCAGTCACCGCTGTCATTACTTGGGGAATTAGCGATCGCTATACGTGGCTAGCAAGTACAAAACCTCGCAAAGATGGGGCGGGATTGCGTCCTTTACCTTTTGACGCGCAACTGAAACCGAAACCCGCATGGCAATCGCTAACAAGTGCGATCGCCCAAGCGCCGACGCGTCCATCACAACCAGGATTACCCACTCCGACAACGTTTGCTGATATTCAAGGTCATTGGGCGCAGCGCTATATTCAAGCCTTGGCTGACAAAAACATCATTAGCGGATTTCCAGATGGTACTTTTAAACCCAACGCACCTGTCACTCGTGCTGAGTTTGCAGCAATCGTTACCAAAGCTTTCCCGCAAGCATCGCAAAATAACGCTAGTATCGAATTTGTTGATGTTCCTCGTAGTTTCTGGGGATATAGTGCGATTCAAACGGCGGTGCGAAGAGGTTTTCTTGTCGGTTATCCAGGAAGAATTTTCCAACCTAGCCAGCAAATTCCCAGAGTTCAAGTCATTGTAGCGCTAGCAAGTGGTTTAAATCTTAGCAGTGACAATACTAGCGTGCTTTCTTATTACCAAGATGCCGCGCAAATTCCTAGCTACGCAATGAATAAAGTCGCAGCCGCAACGCAACGGCAGATGGTTATCAACTACCCTACCGTACGCCAACTCAATCCTAACCGCAATGCAACTCGTGCTGAAGTTGCAGCTTTTGTCTATCAAGCTTTGGTCGATGCAGATCAAGCTCAAGCTATTAGTTCTCCTTACTTAGTACAAGTGTAACTTTTGTCACGATAAAAAATGAGTTATTTCTACTAAAGAGAGTGTTTTACTTCTTCAGTTAGAGATGCGCAAATTCTCGGAATATTGCTGAAGATTGATTTGGAACTTGGTAAAAATTGATAACTTCATGTATAGATGAGTTTACTGAGCTACATCAGACAAATAGCACTTTCAACTCAACCACAAACACTATCTACCATCAAGTTGACCCGCGTATGAAACCTTCTTTTTCTAAAACGGTTGGGGCAAGTATTATCGCCCTGAGTGTAGCCGTTGCGCCATTATCGCTTCCTGCTAACGCCCAAACAACAACTAACCCAAATACAACAACGACAACAACTGTTCAAGAAACAAGAGACGATAACAATAGCTGGGGTTGGTTAGGACTCCTTGGTTTGATTGGTCTAGCTGGTCTATTTCGTCAACCGAAACGTACTGTTGCCTACAGAGATCCCGCTGAAACAGGAACTACTACAACTCGATATTAAGGCTAATAGGAGGAGTAAACTTAGATACTTCTCCTATATTATTACAAAAGTCAGTAGAATTAAAATTTATCTCTCTCAACGAGTCATAGAAAAACGTACTCAAAACTTCTTGTTACAAATTTTCCAATAATAATTGATGCTTAATTGTATCTAAAAACGCGTAAACCGCAGGAGTTTGCAAAGCCTCTGCTAAAATTGCTACACCGATAATTCTTTCGAGAGGAACTGGTAAGCTGAATATTTGTACATTTGCTGGAATTGGCTGAGCCGCTAAACGAGGTAAGATGGTTGCACCTAGTCCTTGCGCTACTAGACTCACAATCGCAGCATCAGTTTCAACTTCATAGGCTGCGCGCAATTTATAACCACAAGCTTGTACGTGCGCGTAAACTGGCTGCATCATCGTGTCTTCAGGCGGATGCATAATTAGGGGATAATTTACTAAGTCTTCCCAAGTTAACTTTAGTGAAAAAACCTTGACATTTGGCGGAAACAAAGCTAGGTATTCATCACGTAGTAATTCCCACGTTTTTAGACTTTCACCTCCAGGTAGCAGAATAAAGCCAATATCGGCGCGTCCTTCGCGTAGTGTATGTTCTACATCACCACAATTGTCGTGTTCAATGAGATGAACGGCAATCGATGGAAAACGGCGATGAAATTCGGCGATCGCGCGTGGTAATATATGCGTAGCAACACTACGAAACGAAGCAATACGGACTTGATCTGCTTTTAATCCTTTCGCTAACTCGGCTTCTTTAATAATTTCTTCTGTGCGATTCACAATAACGCGGGCGTGTTCGACAATTCTTTTACCTACAGCAGTCAGCCGCGCACCGTGACGCCCTCGCGAAACTAATACGACACCTAAATGATCTTCCAAAGTTGCGATCGCATGACTAACTGCTGATTGTGACATTTCAAGTTGCAAAGCAGCCTCACTAAAATTTTCGCACTCTGCAACAGCAACCAAAATCCGTAACTGTGACAACTTCATTTGGTTTTGATAATTTGCTTTCATGCTATTTCATGATTCATGAATTCTTAATTATGAGTTAAAGAAAAAATTCAAACTGTTGAATCCAAAGCAGAAATTGCACATACTTGCAATCCCACAGGTGTATTCATAATCGTAGCTTCAACGCTAAAAACTTGAGCGATATTATCTGGTGTCAGTACTTGTTGCGGCGTACCAACTTCCCACAGTTGACCCTCTTTTAACAATGCAATTCGCGAACTGTAGCGGGCGGCTAAATTTAATTCGTGTAAAACGGTAATAATTGTCAGTTGCTGTTGATTCAAAGCTTTGAGTAATTCGAGTAATTGAAGCTGATAGTTAATATCTAAGTAAGTTGTTGGTTCATCTAGTAACAAAACTTGTGGTTCTTGTGCTAGTGCTAATGCCAAAAAAGCCCGTTGACGTTCGCCGCCAGAAAGCTGTTCGACAGCGCGATCGCTTAAATGTTCCAATTGGGTTTTTTGAATCGCATTTTCTACTTTTTGTTTATCTTCTACGTTAAGTTCCCATCGCCACCAAGGTTGATGTGGTGTTCTTCCTAAACTGACTAATTGTCGTACTGATAAACCTACAGGAATTGTTTGCTGTTGTGGTAATAATGCAAGTTTCTGCGCAACAACATTCGCAGGTTGCGTATGAATCGCTTTACCATCGAGTAGTACGACTCCTGTTTGTGGCGAGAGAATACGACTGAGTAATTTTAGCAGTGTCGATTTACCCGAACCGTTAGCACCAACTAAACTTAGCCATTCTCCGGTTTGCAGCGTCAAGTTAATATTACAAACAACAGGTACAGCGGTATAACCGCCAGTAAGATTTTGCAATGAAAGTGGCATTATATACAAGGGGTCAGAGGTCAGGAATCGGGGGTTAGGGAATTTAGTTAAACTTACTTTATTTCATTTGAACGGCGATACAGTAGCCAAATAAATAGCGGCGAACCGAGTAACGCAGTCACTGAACCTACAGGAAGTTCAACAGCGCCCAGCCGCGAGAGTAAATCAGCAAAGATAAGTAACCACGCACCAAATAGGGCAGATAGTGGTAAAACAACGCGGTGATCCGTACCGACTAACAAGCGTACACCGTGGGGAACAACTAAACCGACAAAGCCAATTAAACCACTGATACTCACCGAACTTGCTGCTAGTAAACTCGCGACACCACCAATAAGGATACGCGATCGCAGCAAAGAAACCCCCAACCCGACGGCTAAATCGTCTCCCAACGCCAGTACATTCACAGATCGTGCTAGCAAGCATCCTCCGAGTAAAGCAACAGCAATATAAGGACCTGATGTGGTGACTTCTTGCCATCCTCTTCCGTTTAAACTGCCAATTAGCCAATTGAGGGCTACTTGTACTTGACCATCTTCTGCAAGTAATAGCAGTGTACTTTGTACCGCACCAAATAAAGCACTGACAGCGACTCCCCCTAAAATCAGCCGTTCAATCGCGATTCCTGTTCCGGTACGTCCTAGCAGGAATACGATTGCTGAAGTTGCGATCGCGCCGATCCAACTTGCTAAGGGAATCCAGGCTTGATAAATTCGCAACACCACCATCACAATCACAACTAATCCTGCACCCGCTGAAATACCGAGAATAAACGGATCAGCAAGACTATTGCGTAACATACCTTGAAGAAGTGCGCCAGACATTCCTAACGCCGCACCGACAGTAATTGCGGCAACAATACGCGGAAGACGGAGATCCCAGAGTATCGTCTGCTTGACAGGATCGCCTTGATGCAGTAAAGCTTGCCATAACTCGGCAAAACTTAGCGGAACTGCGCCTTGTGACAGCGAAAGCCAAAGCGTAAGGATGATTGCTAAACTCAGCAAAGCTACGGCGAATACCGTACGAGATGTAACGAATCCTGGTTCTCCTCCTGGTAATTTATGAGGATTGAGCATTACTTATAGATAACTAGCAATATATTTCCAGTAAATCACTGTGTTAAATTTTATTATTAATTAAATGCAAGTCATTCTCAAGACGATCTTATAAGTCATTTTTGACGCAAGGAGACTATTTAGTTCGCTGAATTCATTACAGTCATCTTATTTAGGTTGTGACCGTGAAAACTGAATAAGCCTTTCTAAGCACCGACGGCACATTAGACTTGATACTGTTGGATAACACTTAACTTTGACCATAATTGGTTTACATTGGTACTTTAATCCCTAACTTTTGCCATCGTGTAAGCATCAACATAATTACCATCTCGGAAAGCATACTTGTGTAGAGTGCCTTCAATAACAAATCCGTACTTTTCATAAAGATGGATAGCCCTTAAATTATCAGTATATACTTCTAGTTCAAGGCGCTTTAGATTAAGCCAATTTTCTGCTAAGTCAAGGATTGCATCGAGAAGTTTAGAACCGATACCTTGGTTCTGATAGTCATCATGAACAAACATTCCTAAGGCACCTACATGAACGCGACGACCGCGATGAGTGTGTAAACTAACCATACCGATAACTTTTTGAGAATCTGTAGCAACTGCTACCAATTTATACATACCAGGCGAAGGTTTTTCTAGTTTCTGCTGAATTTCATCACGGGATTGGTAGGGCATTTGTAAGGTTCCCCACCGACAATTTGGCAGTAGAAATAGCGTAGCAACATCTTGCCAATCAGTCATTTCAAATGCGCGAATTGTTATCTCAGGCATGATTGATTTTTATTAAACAAGCGCAGGCAATGCCTACTGGATACGATTTTCGCGATCGCATTTGCGTAACTTGGCTTTTCGTCGATTCAAAGCACGAATATTAATTTTTTCGAGTATAGCGATGCTTAACTCCAATAGGGAAATACTCAGGATCGCCCGTTGTGGCTAACGTGACTTGTGGCATTTGATATTCCACAGGAACGTAGTTCGCAAACTCGCTATTAAGACGCAAGAGGTGGGCGTGAATCGAGGTTGCGATTGCCTGTCGTTTGTCTTCATTGTTGCTGACTCCTGGTGCTAACTCAACGACAATTGATAAGTAGCGATTTTGATCCGCGTCTTCTTGCACCTGCAACACAAACTTACCCGTCACCCATTCTTGAATCGTTGGTTGTTCTAATCCTACAGTGACATTCTCAGGGTAAATATTCGCACCAAAGTAGGAAACCGTAAAGTCAGAACGCCCAAAAACGTACACAAACGGCAATGAATAATTTCCTCTTACTCCATACTCTTCTAAAGCTGCGACGGGGTCAAATCCTGCTGCGGCTAAAAATTCCAACATCGTATTGTACGAAATCAAGCCACCTGTATCAGCAATGTGATAGCGCACCAAGGGAATACCGTTTTTGCCAGAAAATACCAGTGTACCATCTTGAACTTCAAAAAAGCGATCGCAAGGATCGTATTGTACGAGTGTCGGGAGGCGCGATTCACCGAATAATTGACGCGCTAAATCGGGACGGTCTGCTAAAAAACGCCGAATACAAATACTCAGTGCAGTTTCATTACCTAAAACGCCTGCATCTGCTGTACCATAAAGCGCCGCCGTATCATAACAGGGATTTTTTGCCCCGACGCGTTGTGTCACTAAGCTACGCCATTCTTCGCTAAAAACTTCACCAGCAAACACTAATTTTATTTGATATCGCTGCCATTCAATCCCATGGTTCATTCCTGTATCGATTACATCTTTAATAAACGGTGGATATCCAAGTAAAACAACTTGTTCAAAAGCATCACCCAGTTCTTGCACAACGCGAAAAATTTCTTCTTTATTGTTGCCTGGAGTAACAACGGTAATTGGATAACCTTTTTGTGCTACATAACGACAACAATTAGTCGTGTACATTCCACCAACCCAGGTTCCCAGCGCAAAACAGACAACGGCTAGCGTACGGCGCGTGTCGGAAAAAAAGCTATCGTAGAATATTTGCTCAAAACGAGTAGCAATCTGCAATTCATCTGTGATAAATCTTGCCCAAAATGTCGGTTTACCGGTTGAACCTGAGGAAACGGCAATCATATCGCACATTTCCATCTGTCCATTTCTACACAAATCTCCTAGCGAATACCGCCGTAGATAGTTTTCTTTAGTTAACAGTGGTAGTGTTTGGTAATCTGCTAAAGTTTGAATCGATGCTGGATTAATTTTGCGTGCAGCTAAAAAAGCTTTGTAGGCGGGTACATTTGCCGCAACTTCCTGAAATAATGCTCTGGTACTTGCTTCTAAAGAAGTATTTTCATGTCGTTTAAGGCGTGTTGCTAGCGGTGTTGTCAGAAACTCTTGAAACGCTTGTAATGCTTGCTGAGTTTTGCCTACAGTTTTTCCGTTGTTTGATAAAAACATCTTATAATCGTTGATTCTAATTTAACGCTTACTACATCAATTGCTGCATAGTTAAAGCTAAAGCTTACGAATACTAAGCTTTTCTCAAGATAGAAAAAACATTAAATATTCTTGTCTGGACGCTGAAATGGCTGTCTTTCTCAATCTAGACGGAGTATAAATAAGTTTTCTCGCTCAAGTTTCAGGCTTCTCGCCCCCTGAATCCCCCACGAGTGGGGAACTTTAATTTGGAAGCTTCTGACGCTGCTTGGTTTTTCTGACTCTGGGGAAGAGGATAAGGAGAAATAGTGTTTACAAGCAGTGCCATGTCTTCTTGATTCTTGCCACCATTGTATTGATTGTATTAAAAATTACTAATACCCTTTGGTTAGGTATTGCTATTCCTACCAAACAGAGTTAATTTATGCTCTAATATGATGCCTCTATACTGCAATCAAGGACACAAAAATCAAAATGGTAGCCGCTTTTGTATTGAGTGTGGTGAACCACTGTGGCTACCTGCAGGAGAAGTTTTAGAAAAGCGCTATCGTCTTGTACGTCAGTTAGCGGCTGGTGGCTTTGGGCGTACCTACTTAGCAGAAAATCTGCATCGCTTCAATGAGCGTTGCGTACTCAAAGAATTTGCTCCACAGGTACAAGGCGATCACGAACTCGAAAAAGCAAAAGAATTGTTTGAGCGCGAAGCTGGGGCGCTATATAATCTCAAGCATCCGCAACTACCGCGTTTTTTGGAATTTTTTCAAGCGGAAACAAAAACTGGCGTAAATTGCTTATTCTTAGCACAAGATTATATCGAGGGAGACACCTACTACGACTTATTGCGATCGCGCGGTTCTTTCTCGGAAGACGAAGTTCGACAATTCTTGTGTAAATTATTACCAGTATTAACGTACATTCACGCACAGAAAGTCGTACACCGTGATATTGCTCCAGACAACATCATTCTGCGAAGTACCGACAAAATGCCCGTCCTGATTGATTTTGGTGGAGTAAAACAAGTTGCGGCAACTGTTGTATCTCGATTCACTGGGTTAGGAATGCCGACTTTAATAGGTAAACAAGGCTACGCCCCAGAAGAACAGATGCGCCAGGGTAAAGTATATCCCAATAGCGACTTGTACGCGCTGGCGGTGACAGCATTGGTATTGCTGACGGGTAAAGAACCGCAAGACTTATATGATAGCTACAAAGGTACGTGGCAATGGCGTAAAGAAATTAACGTCAGTCCGCAGCTAGAAGCAATACTACAGAAAATGTTGGCGTATCAACCAGGCGATCGCTATACGAACGCCGAGGAGGTCTTACAAGCCCTACAAACACCACTACAAAAAATTCCAACGCTTAATATTTCGCAGCTAAGAACGATTAATATATTAGGACGTAAGCCCGAACCTACGCGCAATCGTCAATCACCAGAAAATCAAACGCACTCCACAAAAACTCAAGTGATGGCTGCGAACGCCAACAAGCCGATTAAGTTAAACTTGGGTTGGCTGCGTCCTCTGCTTATGAAAGCAATAACTGTAGGCTTAGTGGGATTGGCTGCAACCAGCGCGTGGGTCTTCGCAAATGCTATTATGCGTACGCCATCGTTAAATCCAATAGCACAGCGATCGCCAACAAATACCAACACAGCAGCCAGGCTACAAAACGTCGTTAGCCGCCGCCAAGCTTTACAAATTCGAGAAGCTTTCTTTGTTGGTCTGGTTGATGATTCTTTCCATCGCCAACATCCTGACTTAAATGGACGTAGCCTGAAATCTGATGCTCAAGACGCTGCATTGCGCAACGATTGGTTTACGATCGCCGAGCAGATGCTCGATAAACTAGAACAAGCAGAACTCTCGCCAGCAATACGACGCCGCCTAGGAACATACACCGAAAAAGACTATACAACTTGGCACAAGCAAGCTAATCAAGGACAGTTGGGGAACTACACCAGTGATGAATTAACTCGACAAACAAACCAAAAGTTTTATCGCCTCTTCCCTGAAGAACGCGGAAAGAAACTTAAACTTAATACATTAGGTCAAATATGGTATGCGATCGCCGCCGAGCGAGTGAATCAACAAAAACAGGCTAGTCAATAAAAGCGAGATTGTGAAAAGTGTAAGCGTCTTGTGTGCGCAAGTCGAAAACGAAATATTTATTTTTCATTCTTGCATTATCGCACGCACTATTTCACTAAATGAGAACTACAATTAATCTCTCCGCTGCCCACGCCAGTCGCCTCAACGGGGTGAACCTTGCGGTCGGTTTGCTCAACGAAGGACACCTTTGCACGCAACCGAACCGACCTCCCGCACAACGCAGGCTCCTCTGCACCTGCATCTGCCTATTTGTAGAAACTTTAGAGTGAAACGGTATGATGTACTGCTCCAAAGGACACGAAAATCCAAATCGCAGTCGCTATTGTCTTGAGTGCGGCGAAAAGCTAGTGGAAGCAAGCAACACACAACCAGGAATTATTGGCGATCGCTATCGCATTATCCGCCAATTAGGGCAAGGTGGCTTCGGACGTACTTATCTCGCAGAAGATCTTAATCGCTTCAATGAACTGTGTGTTTTAAAAGAATTTGCGCCCCAAGTACAAGGTACCTATGCTCTCCAAAAAGGGCAACAACTATTTCAACGCGAAGCCGGAGTTCTCTACAAATTACAACATCCACAAATTCCTAATTTTCGCGAACTTTTTCAAGCTAATTTGGAAGGTAAGGGACATTTACTTTTAGTCCAAGATTATGTTGCAGGTGCGAGCTATCGCCAACTATTAAATACCCGCAAACAGCAAGGTTTACAATTTAATGAAACTGAAGTTACACAGCTATTACAACAAATCCTGCCAGTTTTAGATTATATCCACGCACTCGGAGTTATCCACCGCGATATTTCGCCAGATAATATCATCTTGCGCGATACGGATTATCTACCTGTACTCATCGATTTTGGTGGTGTTAAACAAGTAGCCGCATCAATTGTTTCTCAATTTAGCCCTGCTGATCCTCACGCTACAGTGTTGCCTGTTACTCGCGTCGGTAAAATTGGATGTGCACCGCCGGAACAGATCTTTTCTGGAGTTGTCTCACCCCAAAGTGATTTGTATGCTTTAGCCGCAACCGCACTCGTATTATTGACAGGTAAAGAACCACAAGATTTAATCGACGAGCAAACATTAGAGTGGAACTGGCGGCACGAAATTAATCTTAACCCTAACTTAGCGAATGTCTTGGATAAAATGCTCATGCCCAAAGCAAGCGATCGCTATCCATCTGCACGCCAAGTTTTGCAAGCCCTCAATCGCAACGCACCCAAACCATCCACAGTACAAGTACCAACAACAATTGTTTCAAAGCCTCCAGTCCCCAACACTGTTCCAGCGACATGGCAATTACAGCCTGCGAGTGTGAGTTATGCGCACACTAACAGCTTTGGTTTAGGAAAAGTCTTTGTTGTAGGAATACTGTTAAGCGTGACAGCAGGATTAAGTTGGTGGGGAACTCGATTTTGGCTACAATCTCGCACTCCAAGTACGCCAGAACCAGTACAAACCAATCTTCCTGTAGCGACACCAACACCCACGCCGCAATACTCCACCGCCGAACAAAACCGCAAAAACCAATTACGCGCTCGCCGTCAACAACTGGGAATTAGTGATAGTTTTTACAATGCTTTAGTGAATCAGTTATTTTGGGAAGAACGCCCCGAACAACAAGGCAAAGCCCTCAGTGGTAGCCCTGCGGATGCAGCGTTACGCAGCGAGTGGGATAGTATTGCCGCAGAAGTCCTCAACAAACTGCAAGCATTAAGCCCAGAAGCCCGCCAACGATTGGGAAAATACCGTGCTGCGGATCGCGATCGCTGGAAAGCAGCCGTCAATAAACTTAACCTCAGCAGCCGTGCTTTATATGACCTCGCAGATGCTACGTTTTTCAACTTATTTCCACAACACAAAGGTAGAAATTTTATCAACCAGCCGATTGGTCAAGTATGGCACGGGATCGCAACCGATAAACTACAACGCCTAGTCTCAGGTAGTGGTTATGAAAAAATCGCGTTTGGGCAAGGAAACACAATTCAACAAGTTCGGGGAAACTTACAACCAGGTGAAGGCAAAGCTTATATTGCACAGTTAACAAAAGATCAACTTATGCAACTTAATCTTGAAGCCGATCCCCGCGTACTGATTTCGGCATACTCTCCTACTGGCAGTACAGTTTTACTCGAAGATTCCAGCGATCGCACTTGGTCGGGTAAATTACCAGAAACAGGATATTACGAGTTTGTTGTCGTGTCGACTGCATCAGCACCTCTTGATTATCTCTTCCAAGTTATAGCTGATTAGCTCAAAGCCAAGAGTAGGTGGGCGGGTAGGAGGGTTGTAGGGTAGGCAATTATGCAGGTATATGAAAAAATCGCAATTAGATCACTTCCCACACTCCCCACACCCCCCACACTCCCACACTACTCGTTGCCTGTGACTTTAGTAACGGCTTCTTTCGCGCCTTCTACAGCTTTCTGCACAATGCCTTCACCTTGTCCAGCATTTTTAACATTTTCTTCATAAACCTTGTCAGGATCTTCTGCTGCTTGTATTTGTTCCTCGTAAGCTTGTTCGCGCGCACTTACAGCTTCTTGCGTGCTTTGATCCATCGTCTCCTGCTGCATCATGGGTCTACTTGCAGCCATACTCGGCTGAGTTGCGAAAATCAACAGACACGACACACTCATTAAACTCACTAAACCTAGAATAACTAGGCTTTGGCGAAATGCTTGCTTCAACACAGCAAAAATCCGTTGCATATAAACTTTTCCTCACTTTCTCGTGATGCTAGTGTAAAAATTACTGACACACCCTGTAAATCCCAAGCTGAATTGCATCCTACGCGGCAGTGTTATCCGATGCCTTCTACCTGCGGGGAGAATTAGAGTAGAGGAAGCAGAAGAGTTATGAGTGCTTAGTGTTGAATGTTAAGTTAAGAAACGCTTTACAATTCAAAACGTGCTAACACACCGCTACGCTTTCCAAAACTCAAAATTTGAAACTCACCACTCGCTCCTCGCTCCTCGCTCCTAGTTCCTACTTAAGCTTCATCCAAAGCCGCGATACCAGGAAGTTCTTTACCTTCAAGTAACTCTAAGCTAGCGCCGCCACCCGTTGAAATGTGACTCATTTGATCGGCGACACCTACTTTCTCAACGGCTGCAACCGAGTCACCACCACCGATAATTGTCGTGACGCCTTGTTTGGTAAGATCGGCAAGCGTGCGTGCGATCGCTTCGGTTCCTACGGCAAATTTATCAAACTCAAATACGCCCATTGGTCCGTTCCAAATAACCGATTTGCACTCAGCAAGCGCATCTTGGAACATTTTGACAGAATCAGGACCAACATCTAATCCCATACCATCATCGGGAATATTCTCCACGCTAACAGTTTCTGCATTAGCATCTGCTGCAAATTTATCAGCAACGACAACATCCGTCGGTAACAGCATTTGCACGCCACGTTCTTTTGCTTTAGCTTCTAAGGATTTGGCAAGTTCTAGCTTGTCATCTTCTACTAATGATTTACCAACACTCAACCCACGGGCTTTGTAAAAGGTAAAAATCATCCCGCCACCCAAAATCAGCTTGTCGCACTTTTCTAGTAATGTCTCGATGACACCAATTTTGCTAGAAACTTTAGAACCACCAATAATCGCTGCTAAAGGACGTTGGGGATTTTCAATCGCGCTTTGCAAGTACTGTAATTCTTTTTCAATCAAGTATCCAGCGACAGAGGGGCTAAGATAGTGCGTTACACCTTCGGTTGAAGCATGAGCGCGGTGGGCTGTACCAAACGCATCGTTGACATAGATATCCGCATTGGCTGCTAACTGTTTCGCAAATTCAGGATCATTTTTCTCCTCTTCTTTGTGAAAGCGGACGTTTTCTAGCAACAACACCTGACCATTTTGCATTCCTGATACTTTACTCGCAACTTCGTCTCCAATACAGTCATCGCATTTGATCACTTCTTGACCGAGTAATTCCGAAAGCCGTTTAGCAACAGGAGTCAGACGCAGCTTGTCATCAACACCCTTGGGACGTCCGAAATGGCTCGCTAAAATGACCTTAGCGCCTTTTTGCATCAAATCCTGAATCGTCGGCAGTGCTGCGCGAATCCGAGTATCATCAGTGATATTCCCTTGGTCATCCAATGGAACATTAAAGTCCACCCGCACTAATGCACGCTTACCCGATAAGTCTGAAGCCGATAAATTTGCTAAAGTTTTTTTGGACATAATTGACAAGTTCCTCCTAATTGGATTCTTAATTAATTATTAAGCGCCGTCCACATTTTACCGGAGTCGGGGTATCAACGATGCCTGCAATGTTTAAGACTGTTTTATTTCCGATCGATCAAAGCCGAGATGCTAGAGAAGCGGCTGAAGTTGTTGCTGATGTCGTGAAAAAGTATGATAGTCGCTTGGTGCTGCTATCAGTCGTCGAATCTGCGGATTCAGAAAACGAGCCTGGGGCGGACATGATGGCGTCACCTGATGCTGTAGCCCAACTGCTCAGAAATGCCCAATCGCTATTTACTGAACAGGGTATCCAAGCCGAAACAATCGAACGCGAGGGTAAACCTGCGTTTGTCATTTGCGACGTAGCAGATGAAATTGAGGCGAATTTAATTATCATGGGCTGTCGTGGACTGGGATTAACTGAAGAAGGTGCCAGCGATAGTGTGACGAATCGCGTGATCAATCTTTCTCCCTGTCCTGTATTGATTGTTCCTTAAATAGCAATTAGAGTTAGCTCTTTATTTATTTGGGACGGAGTTTATTTTGAAAGACTTTAGAAAGTTAAAAGTATGAAAGAAAGCACACGCTCTAACGCTAGCAGATTATAGCAAATCGGCAGATAAAAGCCCATCGAGAACGCCATCTTTCCAGTGAAGACCTGAA
>NZ_MRCC01000029.1 GCF_001904655.1 Chroogloeocystis siderophila 5.2 s.c.1
TGGGGGTAGCCCTGCGGTACAATAGCTCCGTGCCAGGTTCATCTAAATTCCTTCTCTATTTATAGAGGAGGTTTTGTATATATATATACTTTTATTTACTACTCATTTCCAGCATTTTTTGAATAGGTTTCAAAGCTGCTAAGCGTGTTGATTCTGCAAGGTTGATTTGTGGGGTACGGTTTCTCATTGCCCAATACAGTTTTT
This sequence comes from Chroogloeocystis siderophila 5.2 s.c.1, assembly GCF_001904655.1. Classification (NCBI taxonomy): domain Bacteria; kingdom Bacillati; phylum Cyanobacteriota; class Cyanophyceae; order Chroococcidiopsidales; family Chroococcidiopsidaceae; genus Chroogloeocystis; species Chroogloeocystis siderophila. The sequence goes on from NZ_MRCC01000029.1 coordinate 205, forward strand.
CTAAAGTGTTTAAACGCATAAAAGGACACTCGTTACAAGCACAGCTACTGACGGGAGGCGCAGGAATAAATATTTTACCTGGCTGTTGCTTTTGCATTTGGTGAATAATACCTGGTTCGGTAGCTACGATGAAAGCTTGTGCATGACTTTGCTGACAGTATTTAAGGAGAGCAGTTGTAGAACCAATATAATGAGCATGACGGAGGACAGCACTTTCACATTCGGGATGCGCAATGACTTCAGCCTCTGGATGTTCGGCTTTTAGTTGTATTATTTTGCGTTCTGAGAATGTTTCATGTACGATACAACTGCCTTGCCAAAGTAGCAAGTCTCTCCCAGTCTGCTGGATTACATATTGTCCGAGGTTACGATCTGGAGCAAAGATGATTGGTTGATTTTCTGGAATTTGACGTACAATTTCAACTGCATTAGAACTAGTACAAATAATGTCGCTCATTGCCTTAATTTCGGCAGTGCAGTTGATGTAGGAAATTACTAAATGCTCTGGATGCGCTGCTTTGAAAGCTGCAAATGCTTCGGGTGGACAACTATCAGCTAAAGAACATCCTGCGGCTAAATCAGGTAGAAGCACAAGCTTGTCATGATTAAGAATTTTAGCCGTTTCTGCCATGAAATGTACACCGGCGAAGACAATGACATCAGCATCTGTGCTGGCTGCTTGACGAGAAAGCCCTAGCGAGTCACCAATATAGTCAGCAATATCTTGAATGTCTGGCTCTTGGTAGTAATGTGCCAGAATGACAGCATTCATCTCTTCCTTTAATTCTTGAATTGCTGCAAATAAGTCAATTGGTGATTTCGTTGCGGCTAGTGCAGTTGTAAACACAGTTAAGAATTGCCTAGATTAATAAGTCGTAGTCTTCTTAATTATAGTAGTTTTTACCAAAATTTACTTTACTATGAGTTTTGATCAGGAGTGCAAACTCAACAGGTATATTTATGCCAAATACTAGAAAGCTTTTCTATCCTGGAAAAGGAAAGGAAAGGAAAATAGCATGACCAGTCAGATAATGTACGATCGCCTGATAAAAATTGCTGTAGTTGGAGATATTCACGACCAGTGGGAAGCTGAAGATGGCATTGCATTACAGCACTTAGATGTAGATTTGGTGCTATTTGTGGGCGATTTTGGTAACGAATCAGTAGAAGTTGTGCGGGCGATCGCTGCTTTAGAAATTCCCAAAGCTGCAGTTTTTGGCAATCATGATGCTTGGTATACTGCCACGGATTGGGGACGTAAGAAATGTCCTTACAACCGCGAACAAGAAGACTGGGTACAGCAGCAAATTGATTTACTAGGGGAAAGCCATGTTGGTTATCAAAAATGTGACTTTCCAGAGTTCAATCTTAGCGTTGTTGGTGGTCGTCCCTTTAGCTGGGGAGGTGCAACATGGAAAAATGCCAATTTTTACCAAGAGAGGTTTGGTGTTACAAGTTTTGCTGAATCTACCGCTTTGATGGTAGCTGCGGCTAAAAGCGCGCAACATGACAACATTATCTTTCTTGGACATAATGGTCCATTTGGACTCGGTGATCGCGCTGAAGATCCTTGTGGTAAAGACTGGCAACCACTAGGGGGTGACTTTGGCGATCCTGACTTTGCAGATGCGATTGCGCAAACTCGCGCCGCAGGAAAAAACATTCCTTTGGTGACTTTTGGTCACATGCATCACAAACTCCGTCACACACACCAGCAACTACGCAAGGCAATTGCTGTTGCAAAAAGAACAGTCTATCTTAATGCAGCTAGTGTCCCTCGTATCGTACAAGTGGAAAGCGATCGCCAGCGGAATTTTTCACTTGTGTACTTGCAAGATAGTACTGTGACTCAAGTTTCTTTGGTGTGGTTACATCAAAACTACAAAATAGCGTCTGAACAAATTCTTTATCAAAATAGTAGCTCTTTAATGCAGCCAGTATAGCTGATAGAATGTATTATGGCTAATAGCAAATAGCTAAAAGTCAAACTGGAGAGGTGGCAGAGTGGTCGATTGCGTCCGACTTGAAATCGGATGAAGTGAAAGCTTCCGGGAGTTCGAATCTCCCCCTCTCCGTTGTTACAGCAATGTCTGCGTCTATTAAAGGATTTGGCGAATAAATAAAATTGCTCCTTATATGTTGAGTCAGTACTAATTAGGATGTTATTCAGTGTCCAAAGCGTATAAACATCTAGACACGATCGCAGCGTTATTTGTTACGGTACTACTCATCTCAAATGTCACTTCGACAAAAATTGTTACCTTTGGACCGTTTACCTTTGATGGGGGAACGCTATTGTTTCCCCTAAGCTATATTTTTGGGGACGTTCTGACAGAGGTTTATGGATATGCGCGATCGCGTAAAGTCATTTGGCTAGGATTTTTCTCAGCTTTGTTAATGTCTGTGACATTTATTGTTGTTGGAATTCTCCCACCTGCACCGGATTGGCAATATCAAACCGCATATAATCAAATTCTTGGACTTACACCGAGAATCGTGGCAGCAAGTTTAGTTGCGTATTTTGTTGGTGAGTTTGCCAACTCCTTGACTTTGGCGAAATTAAAACTTGTTACCCACGGACGATGGCTGTGGATGCGGACGATTGGTTCCACTTTAGTAGGTCAAATTTTAGATACAGCAATATTTATTCTGGTTGCGTTTAGCGGCGTTGTCCCAAATAATTTATTGTGGACATTAATTGTGTCGAACTATTTATTCAAATGTGGAGTGGAAATTTTGTTTACTCCTGTGACGTACTGGACTACAGGATGGTTGAAGCAACAGGAGAAGGAAGATTACTACGATATCAACACAGACTTTAATCCATTCCACTCAGGTTAGTTAACAGAGAACACTCCTGATGAAAACGTATGACTGGATTGTAATCGGCGGTGGAATTACAGGTGCAGCATTAAGCTATGAGTTAGTCAAACAAAACTTTGCTGTATTACTCCTTGAAAAAGAAGCAACACCACACAATGCTACTTATTACAGTTATGGTGGTTTAGCGTATTGGTCAGGGACAACCGATTTAACGAAGCAACTTTGTGAAGAAGGAATTACCCGTCACCGCTTGCTATCTCAAGAGTTAAACGCGGATACTGAGTTGCGGGAATTAGATTTACTCTTGACGATTGATCGCGATGACAATCCAGAAACTGTAGCTGCATCTTATGCACAATTTGCGATTCCACCACGATTACTGAGTGTCGATGAAGCGTGCGAATTAGAACCATTATTGAATAAAGATGCGATCGCTGGGGCGCTGAGTGTTAAACACGGACACATCAACGCCGAAAAACTTGCCGAAGCATACATTCAAGCATTCTTACGTGCGGGTGGTACGATGTACGTGGCACAGGTGTGGGAGTTATTGCGTGAAGGTCAACGTATCATTGGCGTGAAAACAAAAACAAATACTTACCATGCTGCTAATACTGTAGTGTGTGCAGGTGGCTTTAGCCGCGCATTACTTAAATCAGCCGGAATTTCAGTCCGTGTATATTTCACTCATGCAGAAATCATCGCCACTCCACCTGTCGATGTCGAGTTACGCACCCTCGTCATGCCAGCGGTATTGAAAAGATTTCAATTAGAAGCAGACTCTACAAAAGATGATAGTCTATGGAATTCTGGAAATGAAACATTGCCACCAATTTTAGACCCAGGAGCCGTTCAATTTCGCGATCGCCGATTATATTTGGGTCAAATGAGTCGGGTACTGACAGAACCTTTTGCACCTATCGACGCGGTTAGTAGCGAAACAGCACTCAGAAACAGTGTTGGAATGATATTACCAAAACTCAAAAACTTACCAGGATCATGGCATCATTGCCTAGTTGCCTTTAGTGGTGATCGCCTACCATTGATTGGGGCAATTCCTGATTTTGAAGGTATTCATATTTTCTCAGGCTTTAGCAATCCCTTAGTCCTCATACCTCCGCTAGCACAACGGTTTGCGCGGTCAATAGCAGGTCAAGCTGATGATATTATTCCTCAGCTTACCCCAGCGCGAATTCACTTGAAAGGGGCGAGGAACGATGATTAAGGAGTGAGAGGAAAAAGTAGTAGCCGAAATTACTCCCATAGATGTTCTTCTACGTGGCAATTCGGTTAAATGGATACTGAGCACTTGATATCGATATAACGATGAAACCGAACGATGAAAACGGGAAACTTCCAGTAGAAAAACGCCCGTTTCAAGTATTAATCATTTCTGGGTCAAATCGCCGTCAGTATAATTGTCCTGGAGTTGATTCTAAATCGCGTACATTGATGCTACGCATGGCAGAACGCCTTCCGCAAGATTGGGAAATTGACTACGAAGATCTCGGTAACGTTTACGCGCGCGAACATATTCAAAGCTGTAATGCTTGTGCTTCAACTTCAATGGCATTATGTGTATGGCCTTGCAATTGTTATGAACCTAACAGTAAAGCTGAACCAGACTTAATGTGGAATCTCAATTTATATTCCCGTCTCGATCTTGCGGATGCATGGGCGATTATTGGTCCAATCAACTGGTATGCGCCCAGCAGTAATTTAAAGCTGATGTTCGATCGTTTGGTGTGTATGAGTGGTGGTAATCCTCGTGAAGACTTAATCGATCATAAAGATCCTGAAAAAGCAATGCGACTCGAACATTCTCCAGAGTGGGAAGAACTGAGTATGAACCACTTAGAAGGACGCACAGCAGGCTTTTTCTGCTATGGAGACAATGGCGCTGATGAACTTGATTCTACAGGACGACCCAAACACCTCAAACATAAACATTACTTCGATCCAGAAGAAAAACCGTTTGAGAATGAACGCAATGCTTATGCACCAATTGTTTGGCAATCTCGTTATAGTGGAATTGAAGTTCCAGATCACCTCTGGCGCTATGTAGAAATTGGTCACGGGAAGAAGTATAGCGATAACCAAGCTGAAGATATTGAGGAAGAACCAAATTTTTACGATAAGTTTGATGCTTGGACGGATACTTTTGCAGACTTTGTCCACCAAAAAGGAAAAGTGCCACCTAACAAGTACCGCGCCTATGGTTACAAACCACCTAGCCACTTGTGGGACGATATTAAGCTAGGTTGGCGTAATGTACGTATGGGATTAGGAATTCCTCCTAAAGATTCTTCACCAGCAGAACAACAAGCACAAGGACTCAATCAAGACGCAAAACTGTCATTCTACAAAAGTGAAGGCGAAAAACTGCGCGATTAGGATGAAATAAATTATAGGAGAGTGGCTCAGCCATTCTCCTTACATCTTATTATCTAAATTTAGATGAGTGACACTCTATACTAAGTAAGTGGGTAAAAATAAACATAACTTAAGGGCAGGTATTTGGTAACTGGTCATTGGTCATTGGAAAGAGTCTCTATTATTCATTACCTATTACCTGACAGATGTTACGTGTGATATTTAATTATGTCCACCTACTTAGAAGATGAATTTGAGTCTGCAATTCGTGATGCAAGTGTAGAAGTGTTGAATGGAAGCTACAGCGAATTCCAGATTAGTGAAATAGTTGATAGAGAGCAAGTGATTCTGGTAGTTTGGCAGTTTTTGATAATAATATATTCCCATACTGTTAAAGAATTACACCATTTCACCAAATAAAAACTACAAACCATTTCTCCTCTGCTCCTGAAGCTACCTATTTGTAGTAAATTCAAAGTGACATGGTATTGCCTGCAATTATTAAGTGAAAAGTTGGTTCAGCTTCCAAGAGGAGAAGATTGGAAACCTGGAAAAAATAATCTAGAATTTTGACTTGTAAATTTAAGCTAACTAATCAACTTGAGTAACCAGTTTTGTGTCATACGAGGTGACTGTAAATGAATAATTTCAAGATGAGAATATTCCAGTTTACTTAGTAGAATAGGGTACTCTTGTTTTCGGCGGCGATAAGTTTGAATTGCTCAGAGAATGATCGAATCACGACTTAATATCGTTTGCCAAGTTTCATAGTTGCCATTACAAACCGCTTCTTGCTTCATCATAGTATTTAAGAATGCAAATCGATAATTGGTAATTGAAGACGATTATTTAGTCATGCTCGATTACCAACCACACTTGACTAGCTGCCCCTCAAGTTGTATATTCGGCATTAATTTTGACGTAATCGTAACTTAAGTCACAGCCCCAAGCTTTACCAAAACCTGAACCATTACCAAGACTTACAGCAATAATTACAGGGTTGTCGATTCTTTGCTGTGGTGCATTTGCGCGGTCAAATGGTAGTGATATTCCGGCTTCAACAACAGAAAAATCATTGCTCATATTCGTCGCCACCGCTTCTTTGGGTAGTGAAGAATCCTCCGCCGTTTGTTTCAAATATGCACTTGCACCAGCACGATCAAACGGTAATGGTTCGCCATTTTGCATCAACTCAAAGTTCCCCAGTTTGATTTGCAAGTTTTCTTGTTCGAAGGGAACTCCTGCGCGCCCTGCTGCGGCTGCAATTCTTCCCCAGTTGGGATCGCGTCCAAAGATTGCAGACTTGACTAAAGATGAACCTGCGATTGTTCTGGCAACTTTTCTTGCAGATTCTTCATCTGTCGCACCACTAACTTGCACTTCAATTAAACACGTTGCGCCTTCACCATCACGCGCAACAGCTTTTGCTAGACGCTGACACACTTCGGTTAACATTGCTTCTAGCTTTTCAGCTTCAGCCCCCATTTCTGTAATTGCAGGGGTACGTGATTGACCGTTTGCGAGTGCAATGAGTGTATCATTGGTGCTGGTATCGCCATCTACTGTGATTTGATTAAAGCTTTTATCGGCAGCGCGGCTTAGCATTTGCTGCCACAATGAAGGAGACACGGCAGCATCGCAGGTAACAAAAGCGAGCATTGTTGCCATATTTGGATGAATCATCCCTGAACCTTTGGCAATTCCACCAATGCGCACAGGGCGATCGCCCATCGTCGTTTCTAAAGCAACGGATTTTGTCACTAAATCTGTTGTGACAATTGCTTGTGCAGCATCATCAGAACCTGTTGCGGAAGCAGCGGCGACAAGTTTGGGAATTCCTGCTTTGAGTGCATCCATGCGAATTCTGCACCCAATGACGCCTGTCGAAGCGATGAGTACTGACTCAGAAGGAATATTGAGTGCTTGCCCTAGTAGCATCGCACTTTCTAAAGTATCAAGCCATCCTTGCGAACCTGTCGAGGCATTAGCTTGTCCGGCATTACATAATATTGCTCTAGCGCTGGATTTTGCTTGCAGGCGTTGACGACAGTAATCTACGCACGCGGCGCGAACTTGGGATGTGGTAAAAACCCCTGCGGCGATCGCTTCGACATCTGACACAATTAATGCCAAATCTGGAAGCCCTGAAGGTTTCAATCCTGCTGTGATTCCTGCTGCTTTATATCCTCTGGGAGCAGTCACGCCACCCTCAATTTCTCGCCATTGTGACATTACTCTCTGCCTTTGATCGCACTTATCGCCTGTGGCGCTTACCCCTAATGAATTGTCAATTTTACGTCAATCTTTATAAAAAAGGAGAGTCTTTTGTGTGACTCTCCCGATCATCAGGGTGCATCTACTCTGCAAAGTATACCAGGTTAGATAGCATTGATTTACTCGTGATTCTAGATTTTTTGTTAAGTATTGGTAACAGGTAATAGTAAAGCATTTAGCACTTGGCGATTAGCGTTTAGCCATCAAGCAGAAGCTAATAGTTAACAGCTAATAACTGATTGCTATCAATTACCAGTTACCAATGACCAATTACTGATGCACTAACCATTAAGTTTGTTTGCCAGCAATTGATTTGTCAACTTAGGATCAGCACGTCCTCCGGTTTCCTTGAGAACTTTTCCGACAAAGAAGCCAAGAAGTTTCGTTTTACCGTTGCGGTACTGTTCGAGTTCTTTGGGGTTGGCGGCGATCACTTGATCGATTACTCGTTCTAATGCACTCGAATCTGATATTTGACCTAGGTTATCGCGTTCGATGATCGCTTTTGGCGAACCACCCTTGGTTAATAACTCTGGTAGTATGTCTTTAGCGATTTTACCGCTGATTGTGTTGTCTTCAATCAATGTGACGAGTTCGGCAAGGGCTTCAGGTTTGAGCGCGATTTCGTTGATACTCAGCTTATTTTTATTCAGGTATGCTGCAATATCACCCATAATCCAGTTTGCTGCTTGTTTTGCAGATGCACCAGATGCGATCGCGGCTTCAAAATATTCAGCTACGGCGCGATCGTCGGTAAGTACGCGTGCATCATAGGGTGAAAGCCCCAATTCACTTTCATAGCGGTGGCGTTTTTGGGCGGGAAGTTCGGGAAGTTCACTGCGCCATTTTTCGAGTTGTTCGTTTGTGACTTCAATTGGTGCTAAATCGGGTTCGGGGAAGTAGCGGTAATCGCTCGAACCTTCTTTGGTACGCATACTAATTGTGCGTTGCGCGCCTTCTTCCCACAAGCGAGTTTCTTGAATGATTCTTTCTCCTGCTTCAATTGCTGCAATTTGGCGTTCAATTTCGTATTCAATCGCGCGTTGAATCGCGTTGAACGAGTTCATATTTTTTATTTCAACTTTCGTGCCAAACTCTTTTTGTCCCACCGGACGCACTGAGATATTGACATCGCACCGCAAGGAACCTTCTTGCATATTCCCGTCACTTACACCCAGGTAACGGAGAATGCGGCGGAGTTCTTGCGCATATTCAGCGGCTTCTTGTCCTGATCGCATATCAGGTTCCGAAACAATTTCCACTAATGGTACACCTGCACGGTTATAGTCTACGAGCGAATATGTTGAACCGGAAAGGCGATCACTTCCCGCATGAACTAATTTTCCGGCATCTTCTTCCATGTGCAAGCGCGTGATGCCAATGCGTTTGCGTATTGGATTACCATCACTGTCAACAAGTTCAATTTCTAACCAGCCGTGTTGTGCGATCGGTAAGTCATATTGCGAAATTTGGTAGTTTTTCGGTAAATCAGGATAAAAATATTGTTTCCGGTCAAATTTGCTATATTTGGCAATCTCGCAATTAAGTGCTAAACCTGCTTTCACAGCGTATTCTAGAACTTTTTCATTCAAAACAGGTAATACCCCAGGTAAACCCATACAAATTGGGTCAATGTTAGTATTAGGGTCAGCACCAAACTCGGTCGAGCTACTAGAAAATATTTTAGTTTTTGTACTCAGCTGACAATGGGTTTCTAAACCAATAATCGCTTCGTAATCGGTTTTTACCGCAGTAGCAGTAGTCATAATCAAACCAAGCAGCTATATCTTTCTTAGGCTACTATTGTAGACTGCGATTCACCGAATGGCGTTTGAGTTTAGTGTTGATTTGGCACTGAGGAATCATCCTTGACAATTTACGCAAAATATGTGTATGTTGTGCGCCCCAGTACCATAAAGTCGTCTAATCACGAGTTAATTAATACCTAATAATCTATCAAATCCTTACTCATACTGCATTAGCTTGTAAATCTAGCTCTTTGTGAGAACTTCTTATACAAAAATAAAATTGCATCTAAAACTAATATGACTTACGCAATTTTAGCGTTTTAATCAGAACCAAAACTTGGGGGGCTTCCCCCCATTCCCCCCACCGGGGGACGGTTGCGTCCCCCAAACCCCCTCCAAAAAAGCGGCTGCTCATGAAGCAGTGATTGTTCGGGGTAGTTGTTGCGTAAGTCCTGACTAAATTTTAGTGGATGGCGATGATTAAGTAAGTATGAGTTTTCTGTTCGAGCGTAGAGAGATCACTGGTAGGGTGCGATCGCCATTGCTGTGTATATGAATGCTAGGTTGGAAACTTAACACTATATTCTAGTGATATTTGCATTTGACCTGGCACGAAACTTAAAAGTAGTTAGATACTAAAATCAAGTTGCGCCAAAGTCAAGAAGCGGAAGTAAAATAATCGATTGCTGAATTTATCTAACTCTCATGAGAGGTTTTTTAAGAAAACTATTAAAGTGGTTCAAAGCTCTCCTTCGAAAACTCTTACGATCTGACGCTCACAAGCCACAACACAACCTTCTGACCAAAAAGCCACTTGAAACTAAGTTGGAAAAACCTATCTTTGCTTCTTCTTCCTTTTCAGTGAAGGTAGAATCACCTAGTGAGCAGGCTAACACACAGCCGTCACCTTGCGCAGAAACAGAGACTCAGAAGCCATTAAACTACCCACCAATGCCGCAACGGGAACTTCTGATTGATAGACCATTTGAGTTTAAGTCTGAGAGAGCCAGTTATGGCTCTTCTCCCGCAGTCCAAGGAGAAGAAGTTCTCACTAATGTTACCCCACAACTATCAACATCCAGAAACGAAACTCAACATATTGAAAAATTCAACCGAAAGCGTTTATATATTGGATGTCGTACTGAAGAGCTCGAGAGAATTGCTGACTCAGAATGGAACAATCCGCACATCTTGAGCGAGCTACATTATGAGTTACAGTTTCGAACTCGAAAGAAAGCTCGAACTTTACTCTTACGTATTTCAGAAAGATTAACAGCATTAAAGGGTACAAAAACACTTGTCCAATCAACTACAACTGCAACAACGAAAATAGAATCACAAGAGTTATCGGGAGATATCTTCAAGTATCAAGAAGGACTTCTGAAACTCTATGGATATAAAGTTGGTGTCAATGGTCTACCAGAAAATCAACGCAGACAAATTCTTAACCAGATTTTCTTGTATCCTTTGCGATCTATAGATAATGTCTCCTATTTAAATGAGTGGGGTCAACCAGGTACAGCTAAGAGGCTGAAAAAGTTAGCTGAATCTATTGCAGCATTTACACGCAATGCAAAGCGACACAACACAGGTGCTTATAACAAAGCAATTCAGGAGTGGGAAGCTGACCTAGCTTATCTGAAGCGCACTTACTATAATGAGCGGTTTGATTTTCATTGGCCTCAAACAGGTATTTCAAGGTTATGAGTAGCGTAACGGAAACAAATAATGGCAAAAGTGCGGCGCTATTAGTAATTAGGCTATTTACCAATAGCTGACCTGAAAAGATTTCTAGGAATTAATTAGTTCAATTAATATGAAAGACAAACTTATTTTTATTCTGTTAATACATTAATTGAAGTACACAAAAGCATTTATTGTGAGTTGCTGCTGGCTTTGTCACCAGTTACTAAAGTCATTAGCTCAATTTTTCAATCGACGTGCGATTATATATTTATTTCTCACTGGATAAATCACCAGTGAGAAGAATGAACTGCTGGATGTACGAGGCACAATTTGCTAACCTTAACTAATGATGAATTGCCTTCGCATCAACTACTTCTAGCAGTTCATTTGCTGTTACCTTGTTGTTTCGGACAGCGCGAAACATTCCGAATCGGCAAAGTCCTGTGCCAAATGCTAACCGCATCAGAAGTAGAGTCGGAACTTCGCGTAGCGACTTGAGGATTCCTGGTAAACCAAACTGAACCAAACCTTGAGGTCGAACCACACCTTGCCAAATCGAATCCAACCAAGATGGTAGCGTTGGTTCTGTCCAATCAGCAGTAACAACCTCGCCTTCTACAAATCCCGTTGCTGCCAAAAGTTCAGCAAATTCTTCAATACTGGCAAATTTAGGATGAGACCACTGATCTAAGAGTTGCCGCATCACGGGTTTTTCCCAAAAATTGAGTGGCTTCTTCCGTGCATCGCGTTGATTCCAATCCGCAACAACTAGCAAGCCCCCTGGCTTGAGTACTCGCATCAATTCTTTAGCAAAAATTGCTTTATCGGGCATATGCGGACCTGCCTCAATTGACCAAACAACATCAAAACTAGCATCAGGAAACGACATCGCCATCGCATCATCTATCTGAAACTGGACATTCAGTTCTTCGGGCGTAAGTTGCTTGGCGCGGAGTACTTGTTGCGGGCTGATCGTAATTCCAGTGACCGCAAATCCGTAATCTCGTGCCAAAATGCGGCTGCTACCTCCGATACCACAGCCAACATCTAGGACAGTTGTCCCAGGAGGAAACTTATCTAAACCACCCCAACGCACCATTTCATGTACAAAGTCAGATTTAGCTGTGAGAAAATCCTTACGGCGCGGTGGCGATCCATAATGTCCTAAGTGAATGTGTTCGCCCCAATAAAACTCTAAAATTCCGTCTTCAGTCCATTGGTCGTACGAGTTGGCAACTGAGTCAGACGATTGATAACGACGAGCGGTGAATATATAGAGAGCGATCGCACTTAGCAATAGAATAAAGAAAATTTCCAGGATAAATAACAAATTCATGGAGATGCAGTTCAATTCAATGTTTCTATCATGTCCTAAGCATACTAACTATTGCTATAAAGGCATACATAATGCTCTGCCTTCTCAAGCTGTGTTACAATCCCTCTATTCATTTAGTTATAGCGGCAAGATGGGTGAAAGCTGGATTGCCACAGAACGCAGTATTTTGAGTTGGATGAGTTATCGCAGTATCCTCAGCATTGGTAGTGCTGGAAGTATTTTAAGTATTGGTAGCGTTGGTAGCATCCTTAGTATCGGCAGCGCGGGGAGTATTTTAAGCGTCGGTAGCGCTGGTTGTATATTGAGTGTTTTAAGTGCAGGAAGTATGCTGTCCGTTTTAAGTGCTATCAGTATGCTCAGAATCCTGCAATTCAGTACGGGCTGGGTGCGCCATTAGATGTGTTAAAAAAAGCTAGTGTTCAAGATGTAATGATGGAAAAGTACAGCAATGGCTCTACATCCCTCAAAGCATTAGTATCTATTGAATAAATCTATTTAAGTCTGATTGAAATCCGTTATTTTGGCTTTAATCGTTATACGAAGCCGATGTTAAAAAGAATGTGGTTAAGTTGAATTTTCCAAAACCCATGCTTGATTTAGCTTTTTTAATTACAGATTAGTATTACATTCTTTTGCGCTGTAGCTTCGTAATACCTAGTATACAACTCAATAAGTCTGGAAGTGATCGCCTCATCACATCTGGGAACACAATGTATACCAAAGAATTCAGATGACCTATTTAGAAACAACAAAAATGATTTCGCAAATAATGAATACTCCACCACATGCAGCCGTCACACCTTTTAGGAAAAACAGGATTTAGCGATATCCTAGAATGTTGCGCTCGACATCAGGTGAGAATTAGTGCTTCCCTTCCCTGCTATCTTGCAAATAATGTTAATACAATGCGCAGTGCAATGGTTGAATCGTCTCGGCTACGATCACCAACCCAATTTAGTTTTATACTTGATGTATAATTCCTCACTTCCGGTTTCAGAAAAGTTTGCTGTCTCTCCTCATAAAGTTGGGGTTGAACAAGATTAAAAAGTATCCTTGAAAAAACATTTTGGCACTTGCTTTAATAGCCTATTAACCATTACCAACTTACCGATGGGAACTAAGTTGTATTTAGAATATAGAAATTTGTATGAACATTATTTGCATTTTTTAGAGTCTCGTTTCAATTTCAGAATAGTTGAATATTTAATGTATTGCAATAAACTTTTAATTGATTATCTAGGTAATATTTACGATTATGATTTTAACCAAATGACAAATATTCCGGCAAAAACTCGCGACATAATATATTAACAGTTGCTCAGTTACTGAAAGCTGGCACTTTAGATTTAGTGTACGAAATACAGACTGCACCTTATTGCTACGGCTCTAGTTATAGTGGTGTTTTAGTTGAAAGTTAGGAATCGTAAAATCGTGACTTTAGCAGCAACAACTAGAAGAATTTCAATTATCATTCCGGTTCTTAATGAGGTAGGTACGATCAAAAATGTGCTTGCTTGTACTCAATCAAGTACAAATATTGAAGTAATTGTTGTTGATGGAGGTTCGGTTGACGGTACGCTGGAGTTAGTGCAGTCGCTCGGTGTTAAAGTTCTATCAGCATCTACGACGGGTCGTGCTTATCAAATGAATATGGGGGCTGTAGCAGCAACAGGAGAAATTCTCTTATTTTTACATGGCGATACCCTTTTACCTCCTAAGTTTGACACGATGATTCGTGACACATTCAAACGTTCGCCAAGATATAAAAAAGTTTTTGTAGCAGGTGCGTTTGCTTTACAAATTAATGCACCTTACTTAAGTTTGCGAGTCATTGAACAAGGAGTAAATTGGCGATCGCGCTTTTTACAAATGCCCTACGGCGACCAAGCTATTTTTCTGAAAGCAGAAACATTTCACCAAATTGGTAGTTTTCCAGAGTTGCCAATTATGGAAGATTTTGAATTGATGCGGCGGTTAAAACGCTTGGGAGATATTGCAATTATTCCTATACCCGTAATCACCTCAGCGCGTCGATGGTTAAGACAAGGAGTTGTGAAAACAACACTGATTAATCAAATTGTGCTTCTGGGATATTTACTTGGGGTTTCGCCAAAAAAACTTGTTTATTTTTATCGCTATCAATCGCGACTGTCTCCAATTCAGTGGTTTAAGTCAGTTCCCCGATTGTTATCGAAATTCAATTAATTAAAACAATAAAATAATGTTCTTTTTGTCAAATCTCAAATAAAGTAACCGTAACCAAACTGAGTTGCTAAGTCGCACTTAGGTGATCGCTTTCTCATATTATACTATTTCACTAAATAAGAACTACAGTTAATTTCTCTCTCTGCCCGCGCTAGTTTGCTCAACGGAGGACACCTCCGCACGCAACTGGCTCCTCTGCTACCCATTTGTAATTTAAAGTGAAATGATATTAGGAAAAACATGACTCAACTGCTGATACAATATCAGGCTCAAACTGATCGCGATCGCAGTTAAACAATTGAATCTGCAAGAACTTTTGTAGACATTATTAATCGTGGTCCAAAATAGTAGTGTTTTAGACACTTTGCATTCATTGTCATCTACAAAATTGCAAAATTGCTATTTGTCTCTGGCGCGATCTTAACGAGCAAAGGCGTTTGTCTATTTGGTATTTTTTGGGGTTCAGCTTATGGCTTAATGGCTGCGATGCTGGGCGCAACGTGGGCTTTTGTAGGATGTAGATTATGACCATTCTGCCTTATTCAGAACTACCATCTATACAATAAAAGATCCAAAAAGGAGAATAAAAGAATGCGACCGCTACTGATTCTGCATCAAAAACAGCCGAAAAGCTTTTTTATCTAATGTAGTGGCAAGTTTTGCAATCGTCTTGCTTCTACTTACCCAGTCAATAGGTGCTAAAAATCCAAGTTGCTGTAAAATCAATACAGCAACAGTATTCTTTTGTGTCACTTGCACGAGCGCTACTCTGCTAGAAATACGATGATGAGTGATAGTATGAGAGAAACTATCAGTAGATTTAAAGATTTGTAATGGCAACGAGTGCAAGATACTTTCTAATTCTGATACTTCACCAGGACTCAATAAAGGAAAACCGATAGTATGTTTTAAAAATCCTTTTGTTCGTTTTACAAAGGCGAATGTATCGGTTTGTCTGTGCCAAACAATTAATGCAAATAACTCAATATTAATTGAAGTGCGTCGCGTTTTTCTGGGCGGATACTGGGTAACGCAATTATGAGTAAATGCGAGACAAGATTGTTGTAAAGGACAACAATCGCATAGTGGGTTTGATTTGCGACAAATTGTCGCGCCTAATTCCATCATCGCTTGATTGAAGTCGCCAGGACGTTTCGGAGGCATGATGCTATTAACATACGCCTGAATTGCTGATTGTCCTGATTTACTCCATACATCAGATAAAGCAAGGAGACGACTAACCACGCGGATGACATTACCATCGACACACGCAACTTTTTCACGATGACAGATGCTAGCGATCGCAGCGGCGGTATAAGCACCACATCCAGGAATTTTGAGCCATTCATTGTATGATTGCGGAAAACGACCGTGAAGCTGTTCTACAATCATCTGTGCGCCTTTTTGCAAGTTCCGCGCTCGTGCATAATAGCCTAACCCTGACCAAAGTTGACGTAATGTTTCCTCATCACACTTGGCAAGGTCGTATACTGTAGGCAACTGTTGGATAAACTCGCAAAATTTAGGAACGACTACAGCCAAGACTGTTTGTTGACTCATCACTTCACTCACCCAGGTGTGATAAATATTGATTTCTTGACGCCAGGGTAAAAGTCGCTGGTGATTGTCGTACCACTTTAAAAGTTTCTCGACACAAGAATGCATAATATAGCAGGGGTCAGAGGTCAGAGATCAGTTGACAGTGAAGAGAGTGTATGAAGACTTTGTCAACTGTCAACTATCAACTTAGCGTGTTCGATGTCCTAACTCTATTGACTATGGCTATAATATGACACCATCTTCGGTTAAATAACCTTTCTTTGTGGTTAGTGACTAGTGAATAATCACCCGTCACCCTTCAGCATTTTTATCATTACTCATCAACCGGATTTAATATGACTAGCGATCGCGATCCGCCCTCGGACTAAAGAAGTCACGACAAGAGACTTGCACAACCTCCTCAAAGCCTAAATTTTGCAAATGTGAAATCCATCCTGATGGTGTGCCATCGTGTTCTAGTGTTCCTAAAACCAAAGCGACGTCAGCAATTTCTGGTATTACACATACACGATAAAAGTAAGGTTCTTTCGCTGCAAACGAAAATTCTACTGCTAGCCAATCAGGAATTGCACTTAAGTCGGGTTTGCCATTTGCTTTAAAGCACAGCGTC
Source organism: Chroogloeocystis siderophila 5.2 s.c.1 (assembly GCF_001904655.1). Classification (NCBI taxonomy): domain Bacteria; kingdom Bacillati; phylum Cyanobacteriota; class Cyanophyceae; order Chroococcidiopsidales; family Chroococcidiopsidaceae; genus Chroogloeocystis; species Chroogloeocystis siderophila. The sequence continues at coordinate 16,820 of NZ_MRCC01000029.1, forward strand.
ATGTCTACTTCTAATGAATTTGTTTAGAATGAAATCAGCTAAAGTCGTTAATTGCTAGTAACTTTTGTTAGAGACTATAGTGTGTTTATCATCGTGTTGGTACTAGAACGTTGAAATTGCAGCTTAACAACTATCACATCAAATTGCTAGCTGCGATTTTCATGGTAATTGATCATGTAGGTATTGTCTTTTTTCCGCAAGTTTTTATTTTTCGCGTGATTGGGCGTCTCAGTTTTCCGCTGTTTGCGTGGTTATTAGCCCAAGGAGAAAGATATACTCGCAGCTTTGGGCGATACTTGCAAAGACTTGTGCTTTTGGGTTTGTTGAGTCAGCCTTTGTATGTCCTCACGCTATCAGGAACGCGTCTGAATATTCTGTTTACATTATCATTGGGGTTAATTATCTTGCGCTTGAGTCGGAGGTTGCGAGAGTATAAATATTTAATTTGGACTTTAGGAATTGTCTCAGCCGAATTAGTCCGTGTCGAGTATGGCGCTTACGGTGTGGCGGCGATGTGCTTGCTGTCAATATTTACACCAAATCTTCATTGGTGGTTAGCGTGGATTGGATTGCATCTAGTTGATGCGATCACAGTATCTAATATCTTTCAACTTCCGGCGATCGTCACTCCCGTATTTATCCATTTTGCGAATCACCAAAGAGGATCTTCCGCACGTTGGTTCTACAGCTTTTATCCATTACACCTACTCGTGTTATTTCTCATCTTTCGGTTAAGTGAAGCGCGGCTTTAATTTAGTATCCTGGTAGGCGTTGATAAGTTTCAATAACTTCAGCCACTTTTTCGGCGTCAATATCCTAGTTACAGCGAAATTGTTTCATTTGTGCGGTGAAGGAATCACGTTTGGTTATTGCTGATGCATACTGCTTTAAATTAAACTGAGTTCCTCGCAGGCTCATTGTAACGACGCTTTTCCGTGAAATGAGCCTACGTAAATTATCTCTAAGTAGTGGTAATTGCGGAATCGGTCTAGTACTTATCCACGCGCCAATGAGTTCAGCGCAAGTTTCTATAGCACCTGTAAAATCAAGCTGTGAGGGATTGGCTTTTTCGATTAGGCAATTTTAGCAAATGCGCACAGGTGTTTTGCTGAGTCGAATCAAGCGTTAGCGGCTGTTTTTGTTGCACTGTGATACCGACTTGTTCGTAATATACCAACCATAATATTTTCATCGCTTAAAATTGTCTATTAACTTACTCTAACGATATCCCCTTGACAAATCATAGTCATAATGAGTACGCTTTATTTGTTACGACTTGTAAAGGGATAAGCGATGTTGTCAAACAAGGAAGGACAAAAAGTTCCTAATTGTACGTTTCGCACTCATCAAAACAACGAGTGGGTCGATATTACGACAGATGAATTGTTTAATGGTAAAACTGTTGTTGTCTTTGCCTTACCAGGTGCATTTACTCCCACTTGCTCATCGACTCATCTTCCTGGATACAACCAGATGGCAAAAGCTTTTTATGAAAACGGTGTAGACGAGATCGTGTGTATTTCGGTCAACGATGCTTTTGTGATGAACGAATGGGCAAAGCACCAAGAAGCAGAAAACATCAAAATGATTCCTGATGGTAATGGACTGTTTACCGAAGGAATGGGAATGCTCGTCGATAAAACAGACTTAGGATTTGGTAAACGCTCTTGGCGCTACTCGATGTTAGTAAAAGATGGCGTTATTGAAAAGATGTTTATCGAACCCGAAGAACCAGGCGATCCTTTTAAGGTATCCGATGCTGAGACAATGCTTAACTATATCAACCCTCAAGCTGCTAAGCCTAAATTAGTCTCGCTGTTTGCTAAAATTGGTTGTCCTTTCTGCGCTCGTGCGAAATCAATGCTCAAAGAACGCGGCTTAGACTATGAAGAGATAGTCATTGGTAAAGATGTCACCACTCGTTCTTTACAAGCGGTTGCGGGTGCAACAACAGTACCACAAGTATTTATCGATGGTAAATTGATCGGTGGTTCAGAAGCATTAGAAGCTTACTTTGCGGCTTTGTAAAGTTATTTGAAACCGACATTTTATAAATTCGTAGTTCGCTGTTTAACACAATACGGATTACGAATTTATAGGAATGGTCAATAGAATATAGAACCTTGTAGTGATATCCTCTCCGGTCAAATAACCAGATCAGTGGTTAGTGATTAGTTACTAGTCACCATTTTTATCATCACTAATCAACCAGACCTAATATAACTTCCCTAACTAGATTTTACCTCTGACCTCTGCTATGCTTTTTGATAATGTGCAATAACCTTATCGATAAATTGCTGCCAAGTGTCATTCGGTTGCCAAATTCGTTGTAAATCTTGTTTTGCTTCTTCTACACTTGTTTGTTCGTGAATGACGCGATACAAGTACATAAAGGCAGAAACTCGCATATTCATCGCACAGTGGACAAACACTTTCTTGTTTGTATTTGCTTGCATCACATTGAAGAAACGCTCAATGTCTTCTAGCGTAGGCTTTTCCCAAATGACTGGAATGTGTACATAGTCCATTCCTAGATCTTCTACTATTTTTTGCTCGTTGGTGATCGCATTAGTGGAAGCTGGTAACGCTAAGTTAACAACAACTTCATAACCTGCGGCTTTGATGTCTGCAAATTGTTGTGCAGTTGGTTGTCCAGCGGTGGCGATCGCATCGGATACTTGCAGAAAGTTATAGATTTCCATATCTAACGTAGCTCAAAACCGAGATTTTGTAATGCTTCGCGTAGTCGATCACGTCCTGATAACGATTGTGGTGTCGCAATGCGCTTCACAGAATGTTCCGCCCAATCTCCAGTGACGTTCATTTGTTGTTCGCGATAGAAATTCTGCATGATTTCGTTGTACTGTGCGATCGCCGCATCTTGAACTGTTAAATCATAATGTTCGCGGTGTAGTATAGCTGATTGCGGTAGTCGCGGTTTAATCGCCGCCTGCGGCGAGTCGGGATAGCCTACACACAACCCAAATACGGCAAATACGTGCGAAGGTAATTTAAGAAGTGCGGCGATTTCTTCAGGGTGGTTGCGCATCGCCCCAATGTACACAGTACCTAAACCGAGGGATTCTGCTGCTACTGTGGCATTTTGCGCGGCTAGTGCGGCGTCTATTGTTGCTGTAACGAACATTTCTAAATAGTCTAAACCCGCGTGCGACATTCCACGACTGTGGGCAATGTGCGCTAAACGTGCTAAATCGGCTAACCAAACTAAAAATAATGGACACTGCTGGATCTGTTTTGGTTTCCTGCTAACGCTGCTAACTGGGCTTTACGCTGTGCATCTTCGACGGCGATCGCACTCCAAGTTTGCAGATTCGATGAGGTCGCCGCCGATTGTGCCGATGCTATGATTAGCTCTAAGGTTCCTGAAGGTAGAGGATCGGGGCGATAAGCACGAATTGAACGATGTGATAGTAATGTCGTTAAGCACGCATTCCATTCAATGTCAAAATCAAGGTTTTGACCGTAGCGCGATCGCAGTAACTCGATTGGGTTAATTGTCACTTTTACTTCTCGATATTTGTGGGCAACTATGTCACAAATACTTTAGCTTATACGTATGTTATGAATTGCGATCTGCATTTGTCGTGATTCTGGTGTTTCTGCAAAAAAGGAGTCAAAATAATGCTACTAAATCTTAGTGCGATCGCTCCTATTAAAGAAGAGCAGTATCTTAAAATTTGTGAAGATAATCCTGATTTAAAGCTTGAACTCGATCAATTTGGAACTTTAATTATTATGCCACCTACAGGAGGAACTAGCGGTAATCGTAATGCAGAAATTACCTATCAACTCCAAGCTTGGAACAAGCAAAAGAAATTAGGTAAAGTTTTCGATTCTTCTACAGAGTTTAAGTTACCAAACGGGGCTTTTCGCTCTCCTGATGCTGCTTGGATTAGTAAGATGCGCTGGGATAGACTTACAAAAGAAGATCAAGACAATTTTCCGCCACTTGCACCTGATTTTGTGATTGAATTACACTCTAGTAGCGATCGCCTTAAACCTTTGCAGGAGAAGATGCAAGAGTACATTAATAATGGCGTTCGCTTAGGTTGGCTTATCGATCCACAAAATCAGCAAGTAGAAGTTTATCGCCAAGGACATTCTGTGGAAATACTGCGATCGCCTAACTCTTTATCTGGAGAAGATATTTTACCAGAATTTGTTCTTGATTTAAATGAGATTTGGTGAAGCTTACACAAACTGCTTATCGACTAAACATCCATCTTCCATATAAAGAATACGGTCAGCAATATCTAAAATGCGGTTATCGTGAGTTACAAGTAAAATTGTTGAGCCTTGCTCTCTAACTAACTTTTGCATAATTTCGACGACATCACGCCCAGATTTTTTATCAAGTGCGGCGGTAGGTTCATCGGCTAAAACAATTTTTGGACGACTAATTAAAGCCCGTGCGATCGCAACTCTTTGCTTTTGTCCTCCTGATAGTTTTTCGGGATAATAATCAACGCGATCGCCTAAACCCACTGATTCCAACATGGCGATCACCTTTGCATCTAAATCTTGATTCATCATCTCATCATGCAACTCTAAAGACATCCGTACGTTTTGTTTTGCGGTGAGAAATGTCATTAAATTGTGTGCTTGAAAAATATAACCAACATTGCGCCGAATCTCAATTAATTGCCGTTTGTTAGCACCACACATTTCTTGATTGAGGATTTTTAAACTGCCTTCTTGTGCAGATCGTAGTCCACCCATTAGTGTTAATAAAGTTGTTTTACCAGAACCCGAAGGTCCTGTCATTATCACTATTTCCCCTGCTTGGATTTCTAAGTTGATGTTAGATAAAACTTGTTTGCGTAGTGTTCCTTCACCAAAGTAATGATTGAGTTTTTTAATGGTGATAACAGGATTAAATAATTTGTTATTCATAGTAATTCTATTTTAGAAAATTACTGTTTTGAAACGAACCACAGAGACACGGAGAGCACAGGGAGAAGAGCAACGAGGGCTTTTAATTATAGTTGAGGACTACTTTTGTGATTTTTTGAGTTTTTTTTGTTAGATTCAAAGTTCGTTTGATTTTACTTTAAGATCAATAATTGATTACTCTAACTCTACCTTTTTGTCTCGTTTTACTAATAACTTATCTGCAATGACATAAAGTATTATCACTAACAACCATGTGTATTCCCACAAAGACTGATCCCAGAAAGCTACAGCTATAGTTATAGTTATTATGGATACTACTGGCTCTATCAAAGTTTTTATACCTATTGCTTTAATGTGATTTATATCTAACATAGCACTCACAAGGCGATGCTCAGTTGTAGCATGAGTCCAGGTCAAGAACGAAAATAAACCTATTAAAAAAATGTTTAGACTATACCAAATTTTGATGATCGCTTCGTTGGGATAATAAGTAATTAAAGCATTTGAGTAGGGAATAATAAAAATAAACATCAGATAGAATAAGTAAAGCAAAAGATGTATTTCGTTGGATTTTTTGTAATAACTAAATTTTTGAGTGTGTTCTATCCAATAAAAAGCTAGCAAGATAAATGTAATTATGTATGTACTTAAATGATCGAGTTGCGTAAGTACAAAATTTTTGACTTCTATATCATTTATGGAAGCAACAGAATCAGGTAGGTCAAATCCTACAATAGATAATGCCATTGCTAAAGCAAAAATACTATCAGAAACTCTGCTCAAGTGATGAATCAATTTTGGAGAATGGTCTTGTCTGTGAGTTGAAGACATGATTTGATTTCCTTGTTTCAAAAAGTCTGCATTTTGCATTAAGATGAACACCTAGCAAATAATTTCACAGCGAAAGCGAAAGTTAGTTAAAATGTACCAGCTTCGATGTTTTAGTCCATTTAAATGGACTTGAACTGTTAGCCCAGAACTTGAGTTCAGGGTGGTGTTGAGGCGGAGTGCGAAATCTAAAAAAGCAAACTTAATCATTTTTGTTGAAAGACTAAAATACATCAGCAGGATCAGCGGATTGTAGTTTGCGCATGGCGATCGCACCGGAAACACTACACATAATAATTGTGAGTAAGAGTACAAATAATGCACGTTCTAACTTCATCGCGATTGGTAGCAATGTCGCCATGTATGTGATTTGATACAGTCCTACTGATAAAAGAAAACCAGGAATAAAGCCTAACGCAGCTAAAAGTAAAGCTTCTTGCATTAATACAGTGAGTAAGTAGCGATCGCTGTATCCCATTGCTTTTAATGTTGCGTACTCTGGTAAGTGATCGGAAACGTCAGAATAGAGAATTTGGTAAACAATCACAATCCCGACAATGAATCCGACAACAACACCCATACCAAAAATAAAGCCAATCCCACCACTCTCCCAGTAGTTAATCTCAATCTGCGCAAATTCTTCTGGTGTGAGTACACTGACATCATTGGGTAATCCTGCTTGAAGTTCAGCTTGTACTGTTTGTCGATCAATTCCAGGTTGTAGCTGAATTAACCCGACGTTAATTTGATGTGGTTGGCGTTGAGGAAATAGTTTTAAGAATGTCGAGTCACTAGTAATAATATTGCCATCTGCACCAAAAGAAGCACCTAATGTGAATAAGCCAATGGTTTGTACTGTTTGATCGTTAACTTGTGTAGTGATAGTTCCTTGTGCTTGCAATAAATCGGCAATTGGTCCATACTCAGGGCGTGAGGCGCGATCAAAGAGTACTTGATTGAGTTGTTTTAGTTGATCTAGATGTGGGTTAACTTCGGGAAAGTCAAATGCTGGGTTTGCTGGATCGATACCCCATACTAAAATACCTCGATTCATTAATGTTTCTGGGCTACGCCACTGCGCAGTATCAACATACAAAGAACGTACTGACGCAACTCCATCGTAGGATAAGGTTTGAAGTAATCGCTCTCTGGGAAAGTTTTTGACATAGAATAAGGTTTGAAACTGGGGATTGATTAAAACAAGATCTGCTTGTAGGTTCTGATGCGATTTTGTTGCGGAATCAAAAAGTGAATCGAGTAATCCTAGCTGTACAAAGATCAGCATATCTGCAAAGCCTATTCCGGCTAATGCTACTAGTAGGCGAGTTTTTTCTTTGAGGAGTTGTCGCCATGCTAAGGGTGTGCGACGCAGCCATTTGGGAAGCATAGTGATACCATTTAGGTAATGGGTGATCCTTAGTAAGTTTTTTTTCAGTTACCAATTACCTCTTGTGGTTCTCTTTTAAGTGTCCAATATTGCAGATTTGTTTCAGGGAAAGTACCAGATCGCAGTACTCTAAAACCCTGTCTTTGGTAGAAACGTACGCCTCTTTCTGTGGAGGTTTCTAAGTAGCAAAGGAGTTGTTCTTGATCTGCTTGTTTGAGAATTGGCTGTAGGAGTAAACTACCGACTCCTTGACTTTGATACGCTGGCGAAACTCCTAGCAAGCCTAGATACCAGTGTTTTTCTGGCAGATCTTGTTGATGGTATTCTTCAATCTTGGAGTAGAGGGCGATTAACTGTCTGAATCTATCGAAACGCAGTTTGGGAGGAATTCTATACAATCCATATAGTAGGAATCGTAAATTGTTGAATGGGTATTTGCCTGGTGGTAGCCATACTGCAATTCCTTTTATGTCATCTTGCGTTGTGTAGATGTGGTTGTAACGCTGGCTGTAACGCACGATTGTCTTCGCAACCCAGTTGATCAGATCGAGTCTTGCGGGTTCGTCTTCTAGTGCAAAATAACTGAACATCGGATCGTTGTTAAATGCTTGTGCTAAAACTTCGCTTGCTGCATCAATTTGTGATCGCTTTAACTTCACTACTTGTATACTCATTATCTTCTCCTGATATCGCACATTCGTTATAAATAAGATCAAAGATCAATTGCTGTTTGTACTTGTAAATTTGTTAACCCAGCAACTTGTTGACTATCTGTAGGATTGAGGCGAATTTTGACTTCAACAACGCGACGATCGAGGTTTTCTCCTGGTTGATTGCTGAAAACATTTTGGCGATCAACTTGTAAACCTACATGCGATACAACTCCTTGAAGTTTGCCATTAATTGCTTCGCTGGTAACTGTTGCAGTTTGCCCTAGCTTGACTTTATTGATGTCGGTTTGATATACTTCTGCCACCACTAACATCGTATTTGTTTGGGCTAAATCAGCAATACCAGAATCACTCATTTTCTCTCCAACTCGCGAGTGAATTTTGAGAATTTGTCCTGATATTGGTGCTTTAATATAAGCTTGTGCTAAATCAGTGCGGGCGCGATTAACTGATGTAAGAGCTTCTTCAACTTCACTCTGCGCAGCTTGTAGATCGACTGGGCGGACTTCCGCAATTTGATTTAAGGTGGCGCGGGCTTCTTTGAGTTGCGCTTGGAGAGATTCTATTGTTTTACTTTGAGTTTGTTGCGCCTCGTCAAGTTGCGCTTGGGCGGTTTCAGCAGTTAACCGTTTGTTATCTAAGCTGGATGCTGCTATTGCGCCTTGTTGATACAACTGTTGAAAGCGATTATACTCGGCATTGGCGTTACGAACTTCTGATTGCCAACGAGCGATCGCGGCATTTTGGGCAGCAATTTCACCTGCGAGTTCAGCTTCTAGTCGCGTAATTGTTGCTTGCTGGGCTTGAATTTCTCCGCGCTTTGCACCTGCTCTAACTTGGGCAACTCGTGCTTGAGTTACTTTAACTTGTTGTAGGGCTTGTTGCAAGGCATCTTGCAAGCGATCTCTAGAATCTAAGATTGCCACAACTTGTCCCGCTTGCACAGAATCGCCTTCTTGCACGAGAATTTGGGAGATGCGATCACCATCTAACGCTAATGGTGCTGATAAGCGAATCACTTCACCTTCAGGTTCAATTCTTCCTAGCGCAGTGACTTTCTTGACGACAGGAACTGTTACATTAGGTTGAGGTCTTCTTCTTTGTCCAAACTGAGAAATTCCATAATATGCAATACCTCCAGTAATCAGAGTTGCGACAACAATTAACCCGATTAACTTGCGATTTGCTCCTTTAGAGAATAGCCCAAGCGTCATGGATTTCTTCCTTTTTTTGTTGGGTAATAGGTAATAGGTGATGGTTAATGGGTAATTTTTAATAAGTATTTCCAATTACCAATTACCAATTACCAGCCTTTAAGTTACATTCACATCACTCAATGCTGATCCTTGTAAATAAAGCGTCAGCATCTTATTCAACAGTTGTGCTTGCTCAGCATACTCAACAACATTGCCTTCAAATAAACGTACAACCATAATTCCTGTTGCTAAACACATTGCAAAATTAACCACAGCCGGATCGTCAGTCTCCAAAGCTTTGGTAACAAAATCTCGATTCAACTCATAGTTGTGCTTGAGGGTTTCATTTGCCAAAATCTCCTCGCGATCTTGTTGTTGATAAAAGTCTCCTGTAATCAGAAATTGTTTAAAAAAATAATCTTCATTTTGGGCAATATAATCAAAAATTGCTGTAATTCGTTCCTCTAAAGTATCAGTACTATTCAGCACAGCATTCATACTTGCGGTATCTCGCTCATTTAATTCGTCATATAGCTGCCAAAATAAAGCTTGCTTACTTGGAAAGTAGTGATACAGTGTTCCTGTAGATACACCTAATTCTTTAGCAATTTGGCGCATTGTTACAGCACCGTAGCCCTTAGCCGCAAATAAATCAAAGCATTTTGTCAGTAACTCTTTGCGGTATTGGTCATGGTCAACAATCTTAGGCATATAGTAGGGGTCAGAGGTCAGGGATCGGGGTTAAAAAACAGTGGTAAGGTAGTACCTTTGCTGTAGATATCTAACGAATAAATCCCAATATTGAAGTCAGGGTGACTGTAGCGCTAACAGGCAAAATTTAACTACTACGCATCTTATATCGAACGTTTGTTATAAGTCAAGCAGAAAAATGGGTATTCTTTCCCAATTACCCGTTACCGATTACCAATATCACAAAGCTTCTACAGCGCATCAAGTAACGCTAAAACAACTCGTGCTTGATTTTCAGCAGCAACAGCAAAGAAAGTATTGAGTTGGGCTGCGGCTGATTCACCACCACCTGCTAAATCTGAAACACTGCGTACAGCAATAAACGGTACGTTATTAGAATACGCCACCATCGCTGAAGCCGTCGTTTCCATATCTAGTACTAAGACATCGGTATTTTCGTTGCAATCGCCTTGTTCATCAAAATTCAGCGTATTCGCAACAAACCGCCGATACTGTTCATTATCAACAAACGTCGAACCTGACAATCCATTTTGACCGACAATTAACTGTGGTGCAGGAACTAAAGGCGTTGCAGTACAATTACCATTGCGATCAACTTGCGGACAATCTAACAACTTGACATCAAGTTCGCGCGCTGTATTGTACATCCGCTTGTCAACCAAAAACCAAAACTTTAATTCTTGATTTGTTTCTGGGTTTGCAGGTATTCCAGGAAAAGGAACTTGGCGCAATTGTTGTAAATTATTTCTGTCTAAGTAGTACTGTGGAGTATTATCAGAACTCACATTAGTGTCGCGGAGAAATGCATTCTTAGCATCTGGTTGAAAGAGTGTTTCTTGGTTCGCTTGTCCTGGTTGTGGTACATTTCCAAACAAAAAGTTGCACGTTGCGGCTTCTTGGATAGGGTCTTGCAATACGTGATTTAGCTGAAGTCCTGATATCGCTGCACATGGTACAGTTTCAGAAGAGTTATTAAAATACATTTCTTGATGAAAACCCCAGCGTTTGGGAATGACAACTGATCCAATTGGTGTTTCATTTGGCGTTTCAGGATTGTCATCGTTTGCAGCCACACCACCGACGCCACCTGCAATTCCGCTAAAGATAATATTGCTAATTCTAAATTTATCGAGGGTGAGTTGTGTTACCATTGTTGCATTCACTAAGCTGATGTGGTAGTCCTGAATAAGTAAGGATAGTAGAGATGGCTCACTCTACTTCAATCATGT
>NZ_MRCC01000030.1 GCF_001904655.1 Chroogloeocystis siderophila 5.2 s.c.1
ACATGATTGAAGTAGAGTGAGCCATCTCTACTATCCTTACTTATTCAGGACTACCACCACATCTCAAACCAATCTCGGTTACAGGAGCCAGCAAATGTCAGAGGTGCAAACAGCTTGCCTTGTTTGAGTGCAGCAATCCAACTTTCCGTTCACCCTGTTTCACCGCAGCCATTGCTTTGGAGCGCATCTCCGCGCTGTAGGGGGCAGACATCGGCGTTCCTCGCTGTCAAGACACCCCATTCTATTCTATGTCCTAACACAGCTTAGTACAGCTATACAGTATCCTCATAGGACTGGTCGTAATCTTTGCGGCTCACTTTGAGACTTTGGCCATCCACGGCGATCGCTTCGCCTGCTTCGGTCGAGCAGCTCGTCTGTGCCCCTTAATTGAACAGTTGCGTCAACTGCGCAACATCCACTTCTTCTGGTTGCCATGTTGCCATTATGAATAAACCCATTTTTCACAACCTCCTTGGATTTACAGCGCGCACAGAATACAGTCTTTTCTGCCATGATTCTTTTCAGACCTATCCATCTCTTCTCCTTACCTATTCAGGACTACCAAGTAAATTAGATCGATATTGTAGCCTTTTGCTTTGCATTCTTGCAGGAAGAGGACGTATGTGCTAGCAGCAAGGGTTGTTTCAAAGGTAAAGTTTGTGTTCGGGGAAAGCAAGAACTTGCATCCGTTCCAGCATTAACCGCCCAGCTTGTATTGCCATTGATTCTGGTTGCAAAGGTGAAAGCCCAGCGGCAATAGCATCTACATTCACATATTCAAACACACCCAAGAAGTTGGGTAATAGGTTTAGAGCAATCGTTGTCTTTCCTGACCCGTTAGCACCTCCGATTGCATAAAGCTCAGGTATAACTTAGTATCATCTAACACTATAATATCAATACTATATGCTTATAATTTATGATCGCGACAATTGCTTCACTCTCAATTTTTCCACGTAAAATATCACAATAATTAACTAAGAAAAAAGTAATTTAACTAGAGGAACACTTATTATCTTTAGCAGTGCGCATACCTCCAATGAGTGTTGAAACTATCACACAACGTTTTATTTGATTATTATTGGAAATAGATATTGTTATTTTTCCTATTGGACCATTTGGATTAGCTTTGTGATTAAATACAATTCTCCAAAGATTATTTGTGTTGTCAAAGAATAATGTAGTGTCATTAGGATCTGTAGAGTTGAGCCGCGTCGCAACTATGCGAATATTTTGCTCCAAGCTTCGCCAATCTGTTGTAGTAGGTGTGCTATTTGCTTGATGAACAGCCCATTGAACAATTCCGTTATCTTGCCTAAAGCTAGCTTGCCAATTTGATTTATCTCTTTTAGCGTTTCTTTGAGCTTCACGCATAGCTTGGTAAAGTTGCTCTTGGGCAATATTGAGGCGACGGGTATCAATAAAACTAAGCCAACTGGGAATAGCGATCGCTGCTAAAATCCCTAGTGCAAAAATTACAATCAATACTTCTATAAGCGTAAAGCCCAAACTTAATCGATTGACTTCTTTCTTTTTGCTGACTATACTAGTTTGCATGATAAAAATAAAATTTTACATAAAATAAATATATTAAAAATAGAATTCAATTCTAAAATAAAATGAACAATTATTATAAATCAACTAGCGAGGATTCTTATCAACAACTCCTCGACCAAGAACGTGTGTTTTTAAGTTAGAAAATGCAACTTTACCATAACCACCTTGTTTACCGTGTGTGTTTCCTCTCAGGTGAAGAATAACATCTGGTTGTTGATTTTGCTGCTCTCTCACACAAGCATAAAAGCTTCTAACCCTCGCTAAACCTTGATCTTCAAGTGACTTGTGACTAGGAGTTAATACATACTCATTAGGGCAGATTGTTGTACTATTTTCAGCATCAGGTGTATCGTCCACAAAATCTACTAAAGTAAGATTAGTAGCACCACTAGAAGTAGGAGTTGATGTCTGTCGATTTACTAATTGTCCAAGGTCATTCCGTGCGTAAGGCCAAAAGCGAAAGCTCGTACCAGTTTGTGTTGGATTGAAGTAACCAGTGTTTTGTTTAGGAGGAGAATTTGAATTAAATTGGCTGAGAACGTAACGAGTAATTCTAGCTTTTCCTTGCCAAAGCGAATCACTCGCTTGATTTTGTCTAAGATAGTAAACAACTAAACTAAAGGTTCTATTAGCAATGCGAGAATTAAAACAAGGATCATTGTTTTCACTTAATCCTAATGTACTTTGGCATCCTTCTGGTAAAAGGTCTACTTTCCAAAAAACCAAGACAGGAACACTTTTGTCAAACATCGGAATATGATTGACAAGACCTGGACAAAAATCAGAGTCCGTGGAAGTTCCTTTGCCTTGAATGCATTCACCAGAGTAAACGTATACAGCTTCTTTTAAATCTTCACTTATGTAATCCAAAGCACTTTGCATTTCTTGCTGAAGCCTACTTTTAACTAAATCTTGTTGATCAGTTTCTAGTAAATTAACGACTAAACCCAATAGGGCTGACACAACAAGGCTTCCAACAACTGAAGATACTAAAAGCTCAATCAAGGTAAATCCAGAGTTTTTATGTCTCTGATATACAAGTTGTAAAAAATTATTTTTATATTTTTCAAGAAAGAGAAGCATATTCTTAAAAAGATTAATTAGTGTTTAAAAGTTGTCTATATTCTTCTAAAGACATCGGCAGATCATTGCGAGCTACTGTGGTGTATAAAACTGCTAGAGGATGCTGCAAATTACTCTGTGAAGTTAGTCTCAGCAAGGTACGCTTAGTACTTAGAGCAGAACTTCCACCAGTTTGAAAGGCTTGATATTCATAGACTCGTACTCCCATTTGAAAAGCATTAGGAATTGAGGAAGTACTGTTAGGATTTTCTACGCCGGATGATGTGATTCCAGCTTTGCGGAACAGTTGCACAACAAAATCCGCACTACCGTTGTTGTCGATGTCAACAGTGAATCCTCTGGTTACAGTAATAGCAGCAGAATTAGCGATATAGCCGTTAGTGTCTCTTGTAGGTGGTGGTGCATCTTTAATTGAGGTTGCATTGGTAATTGGTGGTAACTCTGCTTTTTCATAGCTTCCGCGCTCTACTATCAGGCGTATTCTGTTAATTTCACCTTGAGCGAGTTGCATGGCCTGCTCAGTTCTTTGGTTTTGGACGCGAGTAGCTGCGGCGATCAGGAGTGGTGGGGCGATCGCCGCAAGCACAATACCAATAATCACAATGGCAACTAGTGATTCAATTAAAGTCAGTCCTTCTTCAGAACGGTGCATAAATTGACATACGTGCGATCGCATTTTGCTGTCCTACATGAAATGTGAAAAAGTTACGAACAAACGCTGCTAGCATTTTGATTGATGTACTTTTTGTCTTTGTCTTTAGCGCAGCGCAGTTGTTTGATGTAAGGATCGTTGGTATTCAACTCGCGGTAAAATTCACTGCGTGTCTTACCGGTGGTGACAAATCGCCGCGATACAGGTCCAGCAGGCGCATACTGCAAACCAACGTCATAACCCCAACGCCGATTAGGTGCGCCGTAATACTGAATGAGTTCAGCAGACTGTGCGGGGGCACCAGGCTCCCAAGCATCTTGGTCAAAGGGAGCAGTTGCATACGTACTAAAGTTCAGCTGAAGGAAAGCACCAGATATATAGAGGTTTCGATTACTCCAGCTTTCTAAAAATCGCGGGAAATTGTGCAGTCCGCCGTAAGATTGCTGTGCTTGTGAAGGAACAATGCCACTAATGATAATCGCATTAACACGTGTATTATCGCTAGCAGGATTACGAGACTTACCATCTGAGAAAGTGTAATAACTTCGACGATCGCCTATAGTGTATTCTCTAACTTCACTATCAGGACAAGGTAATCTGTCAACGCCACAATACATCGGATTGCCATTTACAGAAATTCTAATAGGAGATGTTGCCTCATCATTTTCTCTCAACCAATACTGTCCTGATCCGAGGCTGTTTCTAGGGCGGTTTTGATTTAAATATGAGGTGCGGCGATCGCTACCAGAAGGACATCCATATTCTGTAGATTCCGCCGAATTTATTTGAGCACCGCTACTATTACCAGCTGTTGTGAAACTATCTTGAATACCCCCATCACAGAAGTTGTCAGAAAGAATTGTAACTGCATCTGCCAAAATTTCACTAGGACGCCAAGTATCAGTATTTGGTCTGGCAAATCGCTCATCCAGCGTGCTGCGGGAATAGAAATTACTATAGTTGTCCTGTAGCAGTTGGCTAAACTCTTCTAATCTTGTATTTGTATTACTAACAAGATGTAAGTTGAAGTCACCTTGAATATAAACAGGGTTATCCGAGATGAAGGATATACCGCGAATATTTTCGTTATCAGGAATAGTAAAGCTTTTATTAGAAGGATTGACTCGCCGCAGATCAGTTCCGTTACGCAGACGGAAACCATAGGGACGACGATCTGGATCGGCGTAGTAATCTACTGGTTTGGTAGTAATACCATTTGCAGAAGTAATTGGCGGATCTTGCGGCGTATTAGCATTCATTAAGCTATTAGCAGATCCTGCAGGTCTAGCGATACCATCTTCTCTGACAGCATCTTCGCGGAAGGCATAGACAATTCCACCCTTAGGTAGCCAAGCATCATCGGTCACGCCTCTAATGGTATTCCTACGTAATAGGTCTAAATCAATATCTAAAACCCGCACGCTCATCATTTCCCTACCGTTGAACATTCCTTTATCAAGGAAGGGAATTCCAACAGATGTAGTGTTATCTCTAATAATGTTGATTCGACCTGAAGTTGTCGTTGTGTTGGGAAGTAGCCAGTTATTTCGAGTTCGTGGCTGAAGCGCGATCACCTTTATACTATCTTCTGTACCATTCTCAATACCGTTACCGTTAGTATCATCAATAACTCTGTAGAAATAGCCGTGATTGACATCATCAGTAATAGCAACATTATTGTTGAAAATGTAAGTATTAGCAACATAAGGTTGAGTGTTCGGTTGCAACACAGTAGCCCTAGGATTTGCTGCCAGCGCTGTTGCTGAAGCTTCTCCACAATGATCGTGTTCTGCGACTGGAAATAAGTAAAACAACGAAGGATATTTAGCTTCCTCAGCTTGTGAGCAAAAAGCCATTGTTAAACCAAGCCTTGCTCGTTCTAATCCATTAGCATTGCCCTTGCCATTTTTAATGAATGAGTTTGGATCGCAACTTACTCTAAATATCTGACCTGGAGAGAAATCCCCAGCATTGATGTGTTGTATTGTGTATCTGCCTGTAGCAGCATTGTATCCGTTACCTGCACCTACACCTGCGAGAAAAGCGTTAGAACTCGGTTGAAAACCAAAAGTGCGATCGCGTAGTATTTGTTGTCGGGCAAATATCAGGCGTGCTTTGCGTAGCAGTTCATCTCTGTTTGCACCTAATCCAGGAGAATTACTTAAGGCATTAATCCATTCTTCTGCCGTAAATTGAGCAAAATAATCAGGATTGTAAGTATTACTTGGACAACTTGTTCCGTCTCCTTTACTTGTACAAATATTTGTACCATTACTAGGTCTACCAATTTCTGGATTTCCATTAGTAGCAACACCATCCATCAATTGAGAAAACTGCACACCTAAAGCGTTCGTGCTAGCACTACCAGATTCATCATCCGCAATTTCTTTATATGCATCTTCGATATTCTGCAAGTTGTAAGCCAGCATTCCCATCATGCAAGAAGCAGTATGCAGTGTTGTCTTATCAGCAAGGCTGAGATCTGCATAGGTTGTCCCGCTATCGAGTAAAGCAATAACTCGTCGTAACTCTGAAAAATTACCCCACTGAGTTAAAACAGGATGAGGATGAACTTGTGGTTGTGCTACAGAAGGAACTGCACGGTTTGTTGCGGTATCTTGTCTAGCAGGAAAAGCGCCAAAGGGATCGCCAGCAAAATAAGCAAGATTAGTTAATGCTTTTCTCAGGGGTTGTCCGACTGCGATCGCATTTGCAAACGCGCTATCAGTTGTTACTCCTGCTGGTGGATTAAATTCCCAGCCATTAGTACCGTTACCTGTCAAAAAATCAGTATTAACTCTAGGAGTACCGTTGATCGTAATGCTGTTGAATGTAGTACTATTATTAATCGTTGCCGCAGTACCAGGATGGGCAGTGGTCGCTAAACAAGCCACAGGTAAGTATCCAGAACTATGTGCTGCAACATCATTGGCATTAGTACTCGTAGCAGGATATTTGTAGTGATATATCGCTGATGCTTGCACTGCTGCTAAATTATCTCTCAAAGCACGACGCTGACGGGCTTCATTTGTAATAGATCCAGTTGGTTGACCTAAAGGATTTGCTAACTCCAACCGTTGTCCGACAATAATCCTTAATCCTTCCCGACGTGCACGACGTTCCCAGTAGCCATCTAACCCTAAGTTATCTAAATTGTTACCAATAGGATTATCACTTGTAAGCTCTGTAAAACTTGCTGCATCACTACGAATTAACTCGCCAATTCGTCCAGGAATTGCTAAGCGTGTATCTCGACCATAATTTGGTTTTGGTCCATAACGGTTATCAGCGCGGTAAGTATCATCAACATAAGGCTTAGGTTCTTGTTGATTAAAAATTCTGCGCCGCTCAACAAAACTACTCGTATTCCATTCACTCCGCCTTACTGATGTATTGGTAGGATCGGTTGTTCTTCTAGCTCTAGATACATCTTGCGTATACAGCGGGACTGGGTCTAGTGCAACATCAGCAGGTGTAATCCTAGTACGGTTTACGGAATGCGAATCATTGTTTATCGTAACGTTTGGATTAGTACCGCTAGTAATTGGTGCTGTACCTGTACCATTAAATAAGTGAAAAATTGACGAACCTGCAAAGGTGTTAGTTTTGATTGACCCGTTAACGACTTGCCCCTGGAAAGTTACTTGACCGTTATCATCAACAACTTGAGTTACAGTAATCTCAGAAGCATCACGAGTATAAAGACAAGAACTGGGCGCACTAATCAAATATCCAGTAAAGCTACTACTGTCACCAACAATCAAACTACCTTCGGTGTGTAAAGCACCATTCCAGTTAAATTGTGGACCTGGGAATATTTCTAAGTCTCCGCGAAACCATCCACCCCACTTATTACCTCGGTCAAGTTGTCGGTCTTGTTGAAATTCTAAAGCCGCAGTTGCACGTTGATTTTCAGCAGGAATCACAACTGCATTGACTTGAAAGTTTTTCCGCAAAGTAGCAGCATTAACATTAAACCAGCCTCGTTCTACTGCGGCATTACCACTATTCTCATCTAATTGTCGGCAAGCTTGGTTAGCCTGTACAGCACTAAATGGACCATTGCGTGTTAATAGTCTACTAGCTCTACTGGCAATAGCAGTATCTTTTTGGTTAGATAGTCCATTAGTATCAGATTCATCTGGAGACTGCAAGATGATGGAATAAGCAATAGTGGGATCTTTCTGATCAAGTTTGCCATCTTGATTACTATCAATTTGATAAGACCAAGCATTATCTAATTTTCCATCTCCATTGATATCTAAACGCTTTTCACGTGGCAAAGTATATTTATCGTCTACTTGACCATTGCTATCTCGTTGAATTGCAACTCCATTGCTACCATCATTGAGCATCATACTCAGCAACACTTCTTGCGCTGGTACGCCATTTGGGAGACGAGAATCATTAAAAAGTGCTTCTAGCTTTGCCTTAGCACGATCTATAGCAGGGGAAGCAGCATTATATATTTCTTTTGCCTGATAATCTCCGACTACTTGGGTAGTACGATTTAGACTGCGAGTTAGTACTGCTGCTGTTACTAAGGTAACAACCAATAAAAGCATCGTTGTGGTTGGCAGCACAAATCCACCCTGTAAACGCCGACGACGGCGACTTATTAAGAAACTACGCACCAACCAACGCAAACCTCTCCTTGCCAAAGTTACGTTGAATTTGACAAGTTTCCGCAAAATACGGATAAGTACTTTAGTTGATTTGCGCTCAACCATAATAGTTTTAAGTAATTGAAACAATTAATATAGAATTTCAATATTTCCGTAATAACATTGCACTTGTAGTTATAACCTCAGTGATTCTCCTTACTTATTGCTAAATAAGTGAATTCACGGAAAAACACTAGCTAATTCACAAACAATAAATTGGCTAATGATTAAACTTTATCTATAGAGACTATCTGATTTTATGACTCTTGAAAGTACTTTTGTATCCTTCGTTTATGTTGGTATCTAGTTTAAGAAAATCTGCCTTTCAGCCTTTTTTAAAAAGGAAAGCATACATCAATTCTAAAAAATAGCTAGGCGCTATAATAGTTGTGCTATCAGAGTAGTCTAGAAAAATCAAACTTATAGTTCAAAATATAGCAAGTTCTAAATCTATAACTACACTTGCTGATGTAGAAGACAGGTTTAATATAACTCCAACTGATAATAAGCATTTTTTTACAGAAGGCATCAAGTTTTGCCTGAAATTACTGACAAAAAACAATTTTAGACAAACTCAAACACATATTTTTGCGTCATAGAAATCGTGGTAAGTTAGCAGAAGGCGCTGTTAATCTTTTGCTCGTATCATCTTTATTAGAATTAGCAGTCTTTTACAATGAACCTTTCTTTATTACAACAGATTCCTCGGTTGAAATAGTCCTTGAAAATCAGGATGAAATTTTACGCGGTCGGATTGATACACTAGTCATTCAAGAGCAATTTTGGATACTTGTCGTTGATTCTAAATCTTTAATATCTTTTGAAGCCGCTATATCCTAAGCACTAACTTATATGATGAATAATCCCAAGTCTGAAAAATCTGTATCTAGTATGGTAACAGATGGTAGCTTAATGATTTTTCAGATACTTTTTTTTGTTACTGATCCATCAAAATAAACTATATGATGTACTGCGTGTGTTGAAACGAATAAGCAAGGCAATATCTTAACAATAGTAATAATATTGCAAATAGTAGCCTAAATCGCGATCGCATCAATTCTCATGACCAACGACCAGAACAAAATCAATAAATCGATTGCAAGTCTAAAATAAATCCAGGTAATACATCCTCACCCGAAAGAGTTGTAGGAGATTCTAAAATTTCTTTACTTCTTCCGCTACGATAAACTTCTACTCTTCTTGTTTTCGGGTCAATTAACCAACCTAATAATGCGCCATTCTCAAGATATTCCTGCATCTTTTGCTGTAAGTCCTCAATGTTATCTGCAGGAGAACAAAGTTCGATAACAAAATCTGGGCAAAGTGGGGGAAATTTATCTTGCTGTTCTAGGGTAAGAGTATTCCAGCGATTACGTTTAATCCAAGCCGCATCAGGAGAACGTCGCGCACCATTTGGTAAGACGAACATTGTAGAAGAATCAAATGTTTCACCCAAATTGCTAGCACTATTCCAAAGCTCTAACTGAGTTATTATTTTACTGTTACGGCGCCCAGTATTTCCCCCAGTAGGCGGCATAATAACTAATTCTCCATCCTTGGTGCTTTCAAAGCGCCACTCCTCATTTTCCGAGGCAAGACGCATAAACTCTTCATCAGTTAGCGGAAGTTTGAGAGTTATCATAATATCTCCTTGCGATTCTGATTACTTGCGGGCAATACGGATACAGCAACAAGATTTTTGTGGCGATCGCTCTTCGTTTACAATATTATTTAATTTGACTATATCAGCTAATAACTCTTGCGTGCTGTTAGCCTGTTTTACCAGCTTTTTCAGATTTACCCTACGATGTAGAAGCAGTTAGACGGGTAGCACAGCTGTGATTACTTTACTCGGTTAGCAATACTGGGGCAATAATGCCCCCAAAAGTACGCATTAGTAGCGATTCAAATTGATTCCTGCTTCTTTTGCCATTGCTTCTAAACCTTTGTGTTCTAAAGTTTTGATTGCTTTAGTCGAAAGTAGCAGTCTTACCCAACGATTTCCTTGCGCCCACCATACTCGTTTCCACTGCAAGTTGGCTTCTTGTAGCTTTTTGGTGCGGCGGTGTGAGTGTGAAATTGCATAAGCATTATTGGCTTTTTTACCTGTTAGCTGACATTTGCGTGACATAATCTATCTCCATTGGTGTGAATTAACGTGCAATCTCTTATTGTATCCGCATTACCGAATGAGTGTGCTGGAAGTGCGATCGCATCTTATATCAAATTCAATAAACTACTTGCGCTTGAAATAGCACTTTAACCAGTACCTGTGATTTTTCTACTAGTCTACGCTGGCGGACTTTGTTTGTGAAGCCGCGAACTTATTTGCTAGGCGAGCTTCGCGAATTCACATCTACTATTCAACCAAAAATGATATCAACCATAAAAAAAGCCCGTCAATGCGGGCTCTCATCCATAGTGAGATCTAACTAACTCTTAGCAGCACGTTCAGTTAGTTTTGTCAACACCTGATTAGACCGTTCGACAAAAGCTTTCATCCCTTCAGCATCAAATCCTTTTTGTGCCATCAGCGCTAAATCGTAGACATGATGACAAATCATATTCGCTAACTCGGCCGAAGGAGACACAGTATCTCCTTGCACGATACTACCCTGATTTAAACTCACAAGATTTTGAATGAGTGGGTGCGCGGTATTCACAAGTAGAATGTGTTCCTCAGGAAACTGCGCGGCTTGCTGTTGCATAAATGCGTTCATCTCTTGGATGCGGCGCATGAATTCGGGTAACAACACCATTGCTGGCGGTGTACCTTGCGGATCGTCTGACTTAAGTGCTTCAGTGCGAATATTGAGTTTAGGCTTGTTGAGCGCTTTTTGGAAAAGTTCTTTAACCAATTCGCTGCGAGTTTTATTGGTTTTAGGATCGACAATCTCCCCAGCTTTGTCTTGATCGAGCAACGTTTCGTCTAAGTCAGAGTCTACCCGCGAGAACTTAACATCAGGATATTCGCGTTCGAGGAACGTAATAAAGTGGGTATCGATGAACGAGTCCATGAATAGGACTTCCAAACCCTGGTTTTTGTGCAATTCTACATATGTAGCTTGGGTGACTTGATCGGTGCAGTAATAAACCCGATTTTCATGCCGTTGCTTATTACGTTCGAGGTATTCTTTCAGCGTTGTGTAGGGAAGTGTCGTTGCTGCTGATTCTTGTGGAGTAACATCTTGCCAAACATCGCCTTCTTGCGGCTGTACCTCAACGTTTGGGGTGTCACTGGCTTTTGTTTCGTGTGTCGTGCGATAGATGATGATGTCTTCAATTTGTTTTTTGAATTTCTCGTCGTTGAGCGCGCCAAATTTGACAAAAGTACCGATATCTTGCCAAGCTTTGATGTATTCTTCTTTGTAATCGCGGTAGAGTTCCTTGAGGCGATCGCCGACTTTACGTGAAATATAATCTGCGATTCTGCGTACAGTGCGATCCATTTGCAAAGCACTCCGCGATACATTCAGCGGAATATCCGTGCTATCAATCACACCGCGCATCGGCAGTAAAAACTTGGGAATAATTTCTTCGCAATGATCGCTAACAAACACTTGGTTGCAGAATAACTTAATCTGCCCTTGCGTAACATCGACATCCGGCTTCAGCTTAGGAAAATACAATATTCCATTGAGAATGAAGGGATAGTCGGTGTTGAGGTGTACCCAGATGAGTGGTTCTTCTTGAAAAGGATATAGGTAGCGGTAAAACTCTAGATAATCTTCTTTGGTTAGGCTATTCGGAGATTCGCGCCACGGTGCTTTTTGGCGATTAAGTACCTCGCCATCGAGTTTAATCGGGACTGGCATAAAGTCACAGTAGGTTTTCACCAACTGCTTAATCCGCGCTGGTTCTAGATATTCTTGTTCTTCTTCTTGCAGAGTCAGCGTGATTGTTGTGCCCCGTTGTGTGCGGGGTGAATCTTCTAAACGAAACTCTGGCGAACCATCGCACGACCAATGGACTGCGGTTGCACCTTCTTTATAAGATAGTGTATCAATCTCAACCTTTTGCGCCACCATGAACGAAGAGTAAAAACCCAATCCAAAGTGACCAATAATCGGTTGATCGGATTTACCTTGATACTTCTGAATAAATTCTTCGGCGCTTGAGAAGGCGACTTGGTTGATGTATTTCTTCACTTCCTCAGCGGTCATGCCGATACCGTTGTCGCTGATCGCGAGCTTTTTTTTGTCTTTGTCGATCACAATTTGAATTTCTGGTTCGCCGATGTCGCCAGTGTATTCTCCAGCGCGGGATACCATTTTTAGCTTCTGGATGGCATCTACAGCGTTGGATACGAGTTCCCGTAAAAATATTTCGTGGTCAGAGTAAAGCGACTTCTTAATAATCGGGAAAATGTTTTCTGTATGAATACTGATCGTGCCTTGTTCCAGCATAGTGATTTAGCTCATCGGTTCTTCATTCAGGATCATAAAGGCAGATCAAGTGCGATCGCTGTATTCTCACACAGAGAAATTGCCCCCCGCAACAATTCGGTTTACCCTACCTCTGCTTTCTCAGAAAAAACATAGCTCCAGTTGAGTAATGACTACATTTATTTTTCTCATTTTACGTAATTTCACTATAACCTTTTGATTGTCAACTCTAGAGTTTTTATGTAATTTTTACTTAACTTTCTCCTACTTTAAAGATCGTATAAACCTTAACTCTATCTCTCCGCAGATCCCGAAAATAGCAATTAATCTCTATTTAGTATCTATTTCACTAATAGATATCAATCATACGTAAATTTACTGTAAGTGCAGTAGAGCAGAATGGTTTGTGCTTGTTAAAGTACAGCCCTTGTATTCGCAGACATACATAATCTACGTTGCGTTCCAAAAAAGATGTACTGAATGCAAGATTCAGGTAATTATCTAGTGCCTTTTTTTCGAATGCCAAAGTTCAGTCTGCAATGAACTTTTTATTTATTATTTTCCTACGTACAAAACAATGAAACTTGTAAAAATACTCAATATTTCTCTCGACAATTTGTCTAAAGTGGAGTTACTCAAACAACTCAAATCAGGTGTTGTATTTACACCAAATGTAGACCACATGGTTAAACTGCAATATGATCGTGAGTTTCTACAAACTTATTTGCAAGCTGACTACAAAGTTTGTGACAGTCAAATTCTAGTTTATGCATCAAGATTCTTAGGAACTCCTATTAAAGAGAAAATTTCAGGCTCAGACTTATTTCCAGCATTCTACAACTATCATAAAAATAATCCAAACATCAAAATCTTTCTTTTAGGAGGTAAGCAAGGAGTAGCACAGCGAGCCGCTAAGCGGATAAATAACAAAGTTGGTAGATCTATAGTGATAGGTGCTCATTCTCCTTCTTTTGGGTTTGAAAAAGATGAGCAAGAGTGTGCAGAAATTATTGAAATGATCAATCAATCTGAAGCATCAGTTTTAGCAGTAGGAGTTGGCGCACCAAAGCAAGAAAAATGGATTATCAAATATAAAGACCGCTTGCCAAATATCGAAATCTTTCTAGCTGTAGGAGCAACAATTGATTTTGAAGCTGGTAATGTGAAAAGGTCGCCAAAGTGGATGAGTAATGCTGGACTTGAATGGCTTTATAGATTATTAGTTGAACCTAAGAGGCTTTGGAGGCGATATTTGCTAGAAGATTTACCGTTTTTCTGGTTAATCCTAAAACAAAAATTGAGGTTATACACTGTTCCTAATCAAAGTGTAGATTAAAATAAAACGCTTAATAGCGGAATATCGAGTGCTTATTGACACACATAAAATCTCCTTCGAGATGAAGGAGATTTCCTATTATAATTTTGATATGTGAAGAAAAACAAGTAGCTAATCTAATTACTACTTACTTGAATAACTAGTTACTCAACATTTTTTACCTATTTCTGCTCTCCTCTACGCGCAATTACTTTTGCAGGAACACCAACGGCAATTGAATACGGAGGAATATTTTTAGTAACAACAGCACCAGCACCAATAACACTACCTCGACCAATAGTAACGCCATCTAGCACTGTGACTCCGTTACCTAACCAACAATCGTCTTCAATGGTAATTCCTTGGCGAGTGACGCCTTGATCCCAAATATAACGAGCTGGATCGGCAAAAATATGATTATTAGCATAAATTCCGACGTGTGAAGCAATCAAACAGTATTTGCCGATTTTGATATTACCAGGACCTGCAACACAACTGTACGCACCAATGACTGTACGCTCACCGATTTCTATTTGGCAGTTTCCCTCAGTGGGAACAACACTAATGTTGACACCACGCTCAATACATACGCGATCGCGAATGCAAATCTGGCTATTTTTTTCTCTAGCAGTCAAACGAACATCACGAAGAATTTTGACTTGGTTGCCAATTACTATACGATTCGCACCAGCAATTTCTACTCCAGATTCAATATAAACTGCTTTTCCAATGTGTTTGATTATAGTACGGTATATCAACTGCCTTAATAAAGAGCCTGGAAGTTTTGGAATCCAACCTACTAGTAAAATTATTGCTGTTTCTTTTGCACGTAACCAAAAGAACCTTTCTTGACGTTCAGTTAAAAACTGCTGCTTTACGCCACTTGTATTGATATTCATAGTTAACACGTTCTCAACTTCTACAAAAATATTCGATACCTAAAACAAAATTTAATTTGCTTAAAGGTATCTAAAATGTGTGCGATCACCATAGAGGAAGCAAAAAAAAGCTGGAACCCAAAAGCTGAAGCTAAAGTTCTATGATTGATTTTTATTCCTCTTATTAAACATGTTTCTCTAAAAACTGCTTAAAAAGCAATTCTGTATTTTCTCTATTACAGTAATTCATTGTTTATCAAACCAGCGCAGATTACCTCAATCAACAAATTGAGATGTATCAATTAATTCAAAACTAATTAGAAACTTACTAATCTAACTTATGGTGGAGTGTCTCCCACTTCAGACATGATATTGAAGTCCACCATTGGCGCAAATAAGTAGATACTTCCCCGATTTCGGTATCGGTTTGCTTGCAACCAGTTTTTAGTATCTAGTGCTTTATTCACGACGGGAAGCTATCCTAAAACTTAACAGTTTAGTGTTCTAACTATTAGCTGAACACTTTCTATGCAGAGGGTTTAGTCTTATAGTAAAGTCAAGACTATAAAATGTTAAACCTGATCTTATAGCACTATCTAATATTCTTATTTATCTTTTATTAGATTCATATACATAATAATACATAGGCTCAAACTAATCAATAGCCTTAATAATAAAATTCTGTATAGCTAGCAAATACTTATATGAATTTATGATGAAGATTAATTTGACTATTTACTTTAAAGATAGCATTTTTTTGATTGAAATATCTTTTCAGTATCCTTAGTTTTTTTTGCTAAATATTGACTATTGATAATCAAAACTTAATCATTGCAGTAAACTTGTTATATAATAGAAATACACAGCCAAATAGATACTTATAATATTAGTTAATTATAAAGATAATATTTTATTTTTATGTAATGTGTAGTTATTGAAAGAAATGAATAAGTCAAAATACTGACCAGAGCTTCTCGAAATAAGAAATCTTTAATTAAGTAATCAAAATAAATGTTTTTAGCTTTAGAGCTACCAAGTACTAAATTGAATGGCTATCTACTGTTCTAATTTAATATTTATCAGAAAATGAAAGTAAATTTTACGTATAAATTAATACATTGACTACATAGATACAATGTTAAACTATAATTCAGCGCTAAAATTTTTATTGCAGATGTAGTTGCATTGCGGTTAGTACGTGCCTGGGTAGAAACAATGGAGCGATCGCTTACTAAATGTAGCTTTGAATACACAATTTATCAAGTCACATCATACTTATAGCTTGCTGCAATTCCCCAATTTTCCAGCCAAGTTGCCATACAAAATCAGCCAAGTCACCACGATTACGGACTTGTAGAAGATTAAAAGTTAGGTATTTCCAACCACCCAAATATAACTTTACGGTAGAAAATGCACTCAAAGAGCCACCGTACTTCTGGCGAAGTGATAAATACGCCTTTGACCATTTCAACGCTTGGTGATAGTTGCTGAGCAAAGAATTACGAAAGCGGTAATAGACGATCGCGCTTGGTTCTAAATGAATTTTGGCTCCTGCTAGCTGTGCTTTCCAACAGTACTCGGCATCTTCTACATATAAAAAAGACTCATCAAAACCGCCGATAGCTTGGTACAGTGAGCGTTGAAAACCAAGATTGCAACTACCCGCAAACGGAAGATAAGGAGGATGCTTTGGATAAATTAGTCCTGATGGTCGCTGATGATTCTTCCTTGGCGAAGCTGTATTGAGCTTTGTATAATCAAGAACACCAGCTACAAGTTCATAACGAGTGAGCGCTTCTCCCATCGCTGCTACCCAACCAGGAGCAACCTCGTCATCTGCATCGCAGAAAGCAAAAGCATCACCTGTTGCCGCTAATATACCCATGTTACGCGCGTATGATGGTCCTTTTCGCGCTAGTGCATGGATGAGACGGAGATTTGGAATCTGCTTTGTATATTCTTTTACAATTGCCACTGTATCATCTGTTGAGGCGTTATTGCAGACAATAATTTCCCATGGCTCGTGCCAAGACTGATGAGCAAGCGCTTCGAGTTGAACAGCAATAGTATCAGCTGCATTGAAACAAGGAACAATCACACTCAGTTTCATTGCTTTGCCTTATGTAAAAATGATACTTAGTTGTAAGTAGAAACAAAATTACTTCTGATGCTTCTTGGTGCGATCGCACATCACTAGTAAGCTCGTTTATAGCTATACTGCTTCATGCGCTCTATTCCAGCTAGAATCGGAACAAGAGTCAGTGCTGCAACAATTTTTGGTGAAGAGCTACATTTGAGAGCTTCTTTGATTTGAACAATTGTAGTAGCAGTATCACCTCTACTCAGTGCGCGACGTGCAGCACCTAATGTATTAATTGCAGATAATTCTTCAGCTTTGTGCGATAACTGATCTGCAAGTGGCGAAGGTAAATACGCGTGTGAGATTTCAATTGCTTTACGTCGATCTGCAACATTTGCTCCCGACTTGATGACATCTGACGTTGCAGAGGCAGAATGTATTCGATAGTATGCTAATATTTGTGGTTCATACCATACTGAGTAGTGTGCGGCAATTCGCTTACACATTTCCCAGTCGCAAGTGTAACGTAGTTCTGGATGAAATCCGCCGATGTTTTCATAAACACTACGTTTAACAACTAGCGCTGGCGGTTGAATGAGTGGTTCCAACGCAATTCGCTCTATCCAATTGGCAATAATACCAGCGGTACTTTGCTCTAACTTAGGAATATAAACAGGGCGATCATTCTCATCTATGTTAGCGTATCGACAAAAAGCTGCTCCGATAGTAGGTTCTTTTTCAAAAGCTTCCTGTAAATGTTGATAAAATCCAGGTAAAACCACGTCGTCATCGTGTAAGATATGCACCAAATAACCGCGCGATCGCTGAATACAAGCTGTTAAGTTAGCCGTTAGACCAACATTATAAGGTTGTCGATAAAATGAAATTCTACCCTGACCAATATCTTTAACAACTGCTTCCATATCAACCTCTGTAGAGCAGTTATCTACGACTTCAATCTGCATTACCTCTGGCGCAAGCGCTTGGTTTAATAGACTTTTAAGAGTTCGCTCTAGATACTTGGTACGATTGTAAGTTGGAATCATCACAGACCAAAGTGGTCTATCTTTTTGCTCTTTAACTAATTCAATCGCAGGGCATTGACTCTTTATAGATTCTAGAGAATTTGGTAATATATCTATTCTATTCATATTCACTGTGCGAATATTGTTCTCTTGAGTTCTAAAAAAATAGCTAGTTTAAAGTGACAAACGTAAGCTCATAACAAAGGCTTCATAGGTAAGTTTTTGTCAAAAATATATTTACTAGTCCATAGAGTAAATAGAGGTAATAATATGATATGAGTGATTAAAACTGCCGCTGCTACTCCCAAAACTCCCCACTGCACAGCTACAATTAAGCTGAGCGCAAACACCAAAGTAAAAATTAAATTCCAGGCAAGAGCTACCCGACTTCTATCAACAGCTAAGAGTAAAAGCTTAGCAGCTTCTCCAAAGGGACGTGTTATCGCTGACAAACAAATAAGTATTAAAATAGGAATTGCTGGAACCCACTTTTGACCAAAAATAATTGGTACATAAAAAGGAGCCAAGCTCGATTGTAGAAGAACTAATGGTATAACGACTAAAGCAATAGTTTTCAAACTACTCAAATATCTTAATTTGAGTTGATTTAAATTGTTTCGTACAGCACATAGATGAGGAAACAAAGAAGAAACAATCACATTCAGGACATTCATGCTGATGCCTAGCCCAGCATTAAAAGCAAAATAATATAATCCTAGATCTTGAAAACCTAGAAACTTACCTACTATTAAATAATCTAAGTTTGCTCTTAACTTATTTAAGAACTCAACTATAATAACATTTGTGGAGTATCCAGCAATCTCTTCCCATCTATAAAGAGTAAAAGGCACCTTTGGTCTCCAAGGATGATTCATAAGGCTAATGAGCAGCCAAATTGGAGTAGCTAAACCGAAAGGTAATATAACTGACCAAATCCCAAAACCTAAAAAAGCTAATATTACTGTCGCAACATTAAGGCTGATTCCTTGAAGAACATTAATCAAAGCTATGATATTCAGCCTATTTTCTCTCCTGATCAATGAAGATTGCACAGATCCAACTGGTAGTAATAGATAACCTAAAGCTATAAAGCAAATAGGTAAAATCAGATTATTATCGTTGTAGAACCACGCAAGCGGAAAAGCTGCAATACACTGGATAATAAAAACAGCTACGAATAAGATCCAGTTCATCCAATATGCTGTGTTGCATAAAACTTTGAGGTCTTTATCAGATGCTTGGATAATTTTTGCATCAATAGCAGAGGAAAACGTAGCAGCAAAATCATGCGTAATTAAAATAATTGCTATAAGACCGTAGTCGTAAGAACTTAGTAGACGAGCTAAAGTAACAGTTGTAGCTAAACGAAAAACACGATTAACTAGTTCGGCTCCACCAAGCCAGCCCATGTTACGTACAAACTGACCAGAGAGCTTCCATTTCAATTTATGAGCTACTACCCTTGCTTTTTTAATACTAATTGTCATTGTTTGTCTTAAGCCTAAATATTTAAAAATATTGTGTAGATGCTAATTTTTCATGGTAGAAGTATTACTTAGGTGAGAAGTAACTTAATTAAATCTTAAGATATATTTACTGATAATCTATTTTTATCTACTCTTCTTCAAAATCTCTTCATTAAACCACAGTAATAGTAAAATTATTACTAACTTCTTTTACAAAAACTATTACTATGAGCTTGCATTAGGTAGTGATTGATGTTACATAGAGTTAACCCTTAATACATTTTGATAACTCTGACCGTGGGTTAACTCAGATACTATGTAATGCTGGTAATGAATATTTATACTGACTGCTGATACTCTTCTGTGATTAGAGTACGGTTTTGGATTGCTCCTACGATTTTTATAGCTACATCTTTAAGCCGAGAGTGTAAAGATCTCGGTAACAAAAATAATGAGTAAGCAGCAGCTAAAGTCATAAGTGTACGATGTGGCTCTTCAATTAAAATCTGCCAGTATGTAAACAAGGCTCTATGTATTAACTCTATTGCTGTTGATTTTGCTTCTAAAGTTACTGCTCTTCTAGTTAAATGTCGTAGTTGATATGCCATAGCTGGAGCTTTCCACTGACGCATAGACTGTGCAGGAGTATATGCTTGAGCCTTATCCAATAATGTTTCCCAAGATCTAAGTTTTTTCAAAATCTGCGCAGAAAATCCATGAGGATTTACTCGATAGAGCGTTAGTGCTGCTGCAACTCCTTCTATTTTCCATTTTGTCTGAATAGCAATTCGTAGCCAGCATTCAACATCTTCTGATGGATGTAAGTTTCTATCTTCGTTAAAGTAAAAGTCTTCCATTGTACCATCAAGCTCATTTTTAAACTTGATTTCTGCAAAAACCTCTCTTCTAAAAACTGCCGCAGAACCATTGCCGATTGGCGTACGACATAGTAAATCTAACGGAGTAATATCTTTAAGCTTGGACATTTGATATAGCTTTAAGGGCTTTCCTTCTTCATCAATAAAGGCAGAGCGGCTAAAGCTGACTCCAACATTTGGTGAATTTTCTAAATGTTCAATATGTTTTTCTAATTTCTGCGGTAACCATAAGTCGTCTGCATCTAAAAATGCTAAGTACTCTCCTTGACTATGACGAATACCTGTATTTCTTGCTGCTGCTACTCCTCGATTCTTTTGACAAATAATCTTGATTCTAGGATCGTTAAAATTTTGGCAAATTTCTCTACTTTTGTCAGGAGAACCATCATCAATGATAATCAACTCAAAATTTGTATATGATTGTTGAAGGACTGAATTAATAGTATCAGCTACGTATTGTTCTACATTATAAACTGGAATAATTACAGAAACTTTTTTCATTTGATTTTTACCTTAAAATAATAGTTTAATTAACTGTAAGTTAGCCTTCTAGTAAAGGTTTTCTTAAACTAACAAAAGTCAATTGTGTTTCTGCTCTTAAAGCAAGACCTAACATCAACAGACCAGGCCAGTAAAGATAGGCTAAAAGGTCGAGTTCTTCGGTGAATGAAAAAAAGAAGAAAACTAATATGATACTCAATCCTGTTCTCGCGATCGCACTTCTATGTGCTTGAGTCACTAAATACACAAGACTCCACAAAAACGGCACAGCAAATGCTATAAAACCTACTAAACCTTTTGTATAAAGTAAGTTTACCCAAGTACCACATCCAGAAGTTCCGATTGGCAAGAAGTATACAATCGCTGGACCTATAGGTTCAGTATATCCATGACCCCAAATAGGTGCTTCATTCCACCATTTATTTAAGGACAGTTTAACTAAGTTCATTCGAGCTTCAGAGGAAGTTGCTCTAGCACTATGCACTTGTTCAGTAAAGTCATTAACAAAATTAGTTATTTGAGTCGAGAAAATGCTTAGAAAAAAACTGCCTATTCCTGTCGCAAAATATATTCCAGGTCGAGTAAAGTTTGTTAAAAGCCAAGTAAGCAATAAAATCACTGGAAAGGATAAGATTGCTGCGCGCGATACCGAAACCAACACCATGGCAAGTGCACCTATCATGCCAATTCTACGCCATTTTATATTTGTTTCTTGCCGAGCAATAAAAAAATAGATGAGTGATATTAATGCTAAATTAGGTGCCCAAGGAGCAAATAAAGCTAAGCGAACTTGATTGCTATCATAGTCTAAAAAATAAAGAACTAAACTATAAAGATCCGGAGAATTTCCCCCAATTTTAGCGAAAGGAGAGACATATAAAGTGCTAGTAGGGAGACGCAATAAGTATGCTAAATAACAAAATGGAATGACAACTAAGCTTTGAGCACAAAGAATACAAACTGCTCTGGATAGCAATTTAGGTCTAATATTAAGACAAGCAACTAACGGTAGTAAACCCCATAAAGCGTGTTCTCTAGTCCATTTAAAAACAGACTTCATTAATCTAATATTATCAACATTAAAGTTAAGATTACCAATCACTATAGCAACTAGGATTATGCACATCGAAATAATCCATAACCATGCTGTGAAAGGAATTATTATTTGTTGAGTCTCTGGAGTACCTTTTGATTGCTGCCAAAGTTTCTTGCTAAGATATCCTACTAATATCCAAGCTACTACAGGTATGGCAATTGGCTGTGCTCCAAAAATGTATAAGCCATAAGTGCCAATAATTGTGTACCAAACCAATTTTTCCTCAAAATTAAGGGGTTTCATTTATATCTTTCCAGTCATAATGAACTTACAGAATTTAAGAAATAAAAGCTCTGTCTTGCTTAATTTTTACTCAACAGGTAATCTTGAACAAACCCACCCATATAGTTTTCTCCAACTAACAGATTCCAATCTTTATCAAACATTTCTGGCTGCCAAGAGTGGTCAGCAACCCAACAAGTCCAACTTAAATTATATTTTTCTAATTTCTTCTTTAGGGGAATACCAAAACTAGTTACTGTTCCACTCGTAGGATAATCAGCACCGTTGCGAAATCCCCACTCTGTAATAAATAGAGGAATTTTATCCGCTACATCAAAAATCCATTTATCCCATAACTTTTGATCTAAACCAGGATATATATGACCTACATAAACAATATTTTTTCCTTTAATTGGATTGCTGGGAGCATCATATAGATGTTGAGCATAATGTGGTGCTCCTACCAAAATTAAATTATTAGGAGCATAAGAACGGATAAGGTCAATCCAAGGTTGAACAATATTTTTCCAGGTAGCCCAACTCATATCAGTTGAGTTTTCATTAAACACTTCAAATAGCACATTAGGATAATTTTTATACTTTGGGGCAATATCAGCCCAAAAAGTACGTGTTTCAGCATCTAAATTCGTAGGGTCATCTATATAGTGCCAATCTATAATGCAATAAATTTTCCGTTCTACACACTTGTCAACAGCAGGCTTAATATAGTTGTCATAATACCGTTTAGGATTGGAATTATAGCCTAACTTCCAAATAGGATAAACCGGCAATCTAACTACTGTAGAATACCAACCTTGTTTATGATCGGTTAACAGATCAATTAGTTCAACAGGTGATTTTCCTATTTTACCTCTAAAGTCATAGTGAGCTAAATCGGGAAGTGATACACCCCGTAAAACAACTTTGTTATTATGTATATCTTTAATATGTATGCCATCTACATGCAGCCAATTAGATGATACTGCCGAAGATTTAGTATCAAACCATATAAATATTGTTCCTATAATAAAAAGATAACTTAATAAAAAAAGAGCCAGGTACTTTTTAAGTTTTTTCATCTTTCCTACTGAACTTAAAAGCAGGGCAGGCTCTAATTCATACTATCTACCTGCCTCAAGCTGCTTTTTTATAGAATTTTACAATTAACAAAAAGCAGTAGAAGCACTTGCTTTATAGGAAAGGACTGCTGATATTACCCTCATTAAAACCTAGAACAGGTTGTTGTAGTTCAAGTGTTTCTAACTCTTTTCTGAATGCTTTAGATTTAGGTTTACGTAGATAAAGCAGTGTTATCCCAGTATTAATAAACAGAGAGCCTAGCGCTGCACCTAACAAAACTAACTCTGGTTTTGGTCCACTTGGACTTTCTGCAAGCGTGGGTTCTGAGAGCATTTGAATGAGAGGGTAGGAGCCAAATGCATTAGCTCGGCTAATATCAAGCTTAGTTAGAGTAGAAGAAAATACTGCTTCTGCAATTTGTACGTCTCGCTTCAGAGCATCTAAAGTAGACTCATTTTGTGCTAAATTTTTCAGCCTATTTTCAAGGATTGCAATCTGTCTATCTATTTCTTGAGCCTGAGCTTTTAGTCCTCGTTGTTCGGCTTGTGATGCAACTAACCCTTGGAATAGTGCTTCTCGCGCTGATTGAGAATTAGCTTGATTGAGTGCATATTGTTGTACTGCTTGCTCATCCACAGAACGCCCCAACAACTCTTGACTTCGAGATAAGAAAGCTGTTCGCGATGCATCTCGTTTTGCTTGTTGTTCAATTACAGTCGGATGATCGGGTAAAAATTTTGCGTTAAGTAAAGTTAGAGAAGCACTAGCATCACTATAATCTTTTAAATTCTGCTGAAATATTTGGTCAGATTGCAATGCAAAAGCATCCGCTGCTTGTTGAGAAGATATATTTAAATTGGCTGATAATTGACCTACACGAGAACTAATCTGCTGTTGTTGCGCCGAAACTTCTGCTTTTTGTCTTCTTAATTGTTCAATATTAGCAGAAAGATCTCTCAGCTGCTCATTAGATACTAATCCAGAGTTAGCTTTAAATGCTGAGAGTTTTTGTTGTGCATCTTGCAGCTTTTGCTTTGCTGAATCGAGCGTACTTTGGAAGCCCTTGTCTTGTTGGGCAATTTCTTTTGCTCTTAGCTGATTGAGTCTAGTTTGAAATGCTTGGTGAAATGCTAGAGATTTATTTCTAGCTTCTTCTGGTGTGGAACCTTTAAAGTCAAACGTCATCAGAGTTGTATTCAGTACAATTTTAACTCTGGGTTTGCCAAAATCCTCTAAAGGCAGATTAACCTGGCTTGCTGCTGCTCTTAATACTGGTTCACTTTCAGCAATAATTTTGTAAGTTTCTCTTGGATCTTGTATGGAGCTATTTGCATAGGGTGAAGAGTTTTCATAATAAGCTTGCCCAATATTTGGTAGGTTAACATTGGCAGCTGATTTTGTTTCCGGTAGAGTAGCTGTAGAAGTGCTAGTATATACAGGCTTTTTAAGTTTAATGAATAGCAATGCAGACCCCCAAATAGCGGCATTTGCTATTAAAGCAATCAATAAATAATACGACCAGCGGTTCTTTTTATGCGTTGATTTTGAGAGTGAGTACGAGGATAGAGCTTTAGTCATTGAAAAATCCTTTACTGTTCCTAAACAGCCTTATGTCGTTTCAATATCAAATATTAGAGCTAAACTAAATCGTATTAAATCGTATTATTTATAGCTTTAGCTCATTGCCTTTTTGTATGTGCAAAATGTACGTCTAACTGGTAGGGATATGTTTTAGGCAGACTTTCAGGAAATGGATTAACACTTGATGACGAACTTAAAATTTGTCTTCTTGTCTTTATGTTATATGAATGTTGAAAATACGGACAGTTTTCAAGACTTTCTCTATACTTTCTTTTTAGAAAGTGGGATTTTTGTAATGAAAGTGTAAAGTGAACCTTAAAAACTCATAATACAATCTGTATTTTTACCTTAGGAAAATTTCATCTTGCAGACTTAGTATTCATGTGTTGATACTGATTTTAAATAAAGTCCCAGAAAATGAAAGTTTTCTATTTTATACACGCCAAGCTAACCTTGTAGCGTATTACTTGCAGTAGCTTAAAGTAAACAGGGCTATACTAAAACTTTCTCAAAATTTAAAAAATGATGAAAAAATTCCCACGATTTAGTATCGTGAGATGTAATTTTTAATAAACTTCCCGCACAAATTCCTTCTTCTCAGAGGCTGAAGTCTGAATTTAGGTGAGCTAACTATGCAACCTTGCACACTCTACGCAGAAGTTTCAGTGATTAATCTAGGAATGGCGATATGAGATTGATAGCTGTAACTTAAGTTACTAACTGCTTCATGCAGGAATTATTGTGCTAACTTAGTTTCTAGTTTTAACCAACAGCAAGGGGAAGGCGAGAAGCAAAAAGGGCATCTTGTTCGGCACGCA